>NZ_JBTSDU010000153.1:0-6455 GCF_054605595.1 Georgenia sp.
GTCGGGGTCGAAGCCCTCGCCGTGGTCGCGGACGAACACCTCGACCTGCTCGGCGGTGACCTCGACGTACACCGTCACCGGCGGCCGGCCGTGGACGACGGCGTTCGCCAGGGCCTCGCGCGTCGCTGCGCCCAGGACGGGCGTCGTCTCGTCGGGCTCGACGTCGCCCGCGGTCACCACCTCCACGGGCACGCCGCGCAGGTCCTCGACCTCGGCGGCGATCTCCCGCAGGGCGTCCGCGGTGGAGGTGCCGGGCGCGGGGCGGTCGGTGTACAGCCAGTCGCGCAGCTCACGCTCCTGGGCGCGGGCGAGGCGGGAGACCTCCTCGTTGTCGCCCGCGCGGGAGCGGATCATCGACAGAGTCTGGAGGACGGAGTCGTGCAGGTGGGCGGCGATGTCGGCCCGCTCGGCCTCACGGGCGCGGGCCTCACGCTCGGAGCCGAGCTCGCGGACGAGCCGCAGCAGCATCGGGGCGAGCACGACGCCCACCCCGACGAGGATGGCGAGCCCGGCGACGGCGCCACGCAGCAGCACCACGGGGCTCTCGTCCCGGCCCACGAGCAGCAGCGAACCGACGACGGCGAGCGCGACGCCGGCCCCGACCCGCACCACGACCTCACCCCGGCGGCGGGCCCGACCGACGTCCGCGGTGACGTCGGCGAGCTGGCTCCAGGCGAGCGCGGCCCCCGCGGCGACCACGAGGGCGGGGACGAGCCAGGTGGCGGGCCGGGCGACGTCGGAGCGCCAGAGCACGAGCAGGCCGGCGATGGCCAGGAGGACGACGGCGACGGTGATGTCGCGGGCCGATGCCGAGAACTCTCGCACCCGCAGGCGCGGGGCGAGGCGGGACAGCGAGGCGGGCCGGGCGGCCTCCGCCGCGTCCCCGACCGGCACCGTGACCCACAGCCACACGTACATGGCAGCGCCGGCGCCGCCGGCGAAGGATGCCAGCACGAAGGCCCACCGGACGATCGCGACGGAGAGGCCCAGATGAACCGCCACCCCCGCGGCGACACCACCGATCACCCGCCCCCGGCGGGGCCGGCGGAGCGGGAGCCTGCTGCCCGGGCGGGCGGCAGTCGCTGCTGTCGTGCTCACGGTCCCATGGTCACACGCCCCCGGGCCGAGATCACCGGCGGGGGGCGGGTTCCAGGGTGATGCCGACCGAAGTTCAGGGTCGGGCCAGGGTGGTCCCCGATGGCCCGCCTGCGGTCTCGGGAGGTTGGCTAGGGGCATGAACACGACCGGCACGCCCGCTCCGGGCGACGAGAGCTCCGTCCCGACCGGCGCCCCCTCGGGCGCTCGCCCGGACGACACGACCCCGCCGTCGCCCGGCACGGGTCGCGGCCCCGACTACGGCCCCGGCCGGCCCGATCCCGGCTACGGCCCCGGACCCCGTTACGATGCCGGTCAGCCCGGGGCCGATCCCGGATACGGCCCGAGCGCACGGCCGGGCTACGGGGCACGGTCCGGCCCGCCGCCCTACCGCACCGGCCCCCGACCCGCCCCGCAGTTCCCCCACCGGCGCGAGTCGACGTCGGGGTTCTTCGACTCCCTCCGCCGCACGGGCATCTGGCGCGGCGAGGACCGCTGGATCGGCGGCGTCGCGGCCGGTGTGGCCCGCCGGTTCGACGTCGACCCGCTCCTCATCCGTGGCGTGTTCGTCGTCCTGACCCTCTTCGGCGGGCTCGGGCTGCTGCTGTACGGCATCGGCTGGGCGTTGCTCCCAGAAGAGTCCGACGGCCGCATCCACCTCCAGGAGGCCATCCGGGGCGACTTCGACGCCGCCCTCGCCGGGGCGATCGCATTCGCGATCATCGGCATCTCGAGCCCCGCCACCTGGTGGGGCGGATGGGGGGGCACCGGGTCCTGGGGCGGCGGCTGGTTCGTGGTGAGCCTCGTCATCCTGAGCCTCGTCGCGCTGCTCCTGGTCGAGGTCGCCCGGCGCGGACGGCACGACGCGCCGGCCGGTCCGCCCGGACGGGGCGGACCCACCGGTCCCGGTATTGCCTACCCGCCGGCCGACCCGAGCACCCCGCCGTGGCAGGGCGTCGGTGGCCCGGTCGGCCACGGCCCCGCGGGCGGTGTCCCACCAGGCCACGTCCCGGCAGGCAGCGTCCCAGTGGGCAACGTCCCGGTCGGCCACGGCCCCGCGGACGGTGGGTACTACGCCGGACCTCCCCCGGCCGGCCCCACCTACGGCCCGCCCCCGCAGCGCCCCCCGGTGCCGCCGCGCCCGCGCACCCCGGGGCCCGGACAGCTACTCGTCACCGTCGTCCTCGCCCTGAGCCTGCTCGCGGCCGCCACCCTGCTGCTGCTCGACCGGACGGGCGCGTTCGATTGGCTGCTGCCGCTCCTGATCGGCGGCGCGATCCTGACGCTGCTCGGCGCGGGCACGATGATCGCCGGTGCCCGCGGCCGCCGCGGCGGCACGCTGGCCACGCTCGGCGTCCTGCTCGCCATCCTCGTGGTGCCGGGGACGGTCGCCACCGGCTGGCTCCCCACCGGGGTGGTGACGTCCAATGTGCTGATCGGCGACCGGATGGTGCGCCCGACGACGGCCGGGCAGGCCGCGGGCGGGTACCACCACGGAGCGGGCGACCTCGACGTCGACCTGCGCGCGCTCGACCTGACCGGGCCGCAGGTGATCGTGCCGATCGATCTGGGGGCCGGGAACCTGACGGTCCACCTGCCCGCCGACGTCTCCGCGGTGATCCGGGCCCAGGTGGGCGCGGGGCGCGTGCTGGGAGTCGTCGAGCCCGGCTGGGAGGTCACCCGCAACGACACCGGGATCACCGGACGATCCGGTACCGGCGACCCCGCCGCCGGCCTCACCGACGTGGTCTGGGCCGACGGCGTGGGGATCGACATCGAGCTCACCTCGCCCGACGCGTCCGGTGCGGCCGACGCGTCCGGTGCGGCCGACGCGTCCGGTGCGGCCGACGCGTCCGGTGCGGCCGACCTCGTGCTGGAGATCGATGCCGGCACCAGCACGGTCGAGATCCGCCAGGAGCCTGTCGGTGCGGACCCCACCGGCGAGCCGACGAGCACCGCCGAACCGACCGGCACCCAGACCGGCACACCCCCCGCCCAGCCCGGCGCCACCCAGTCTGGCGCCACCGGGTCCACCACCGGCATGAGCTCGGCGGGTACCGCCGGCTATCAGGTGATCGTCGGCCCCACGGCCGCGTTCGCCGCCATGATCGAGGAGCAGCGATGAGCGAGCACGGCAAGAACGAGTGGATCGACGAGCACGAGCCCGCGGGCGAGCCCGTGGCCGCGGGCGCAGGCGCAGGCGCTGCCACGGCGGAGCCGACAGCGGAGCCGACAGCGGCCGGCTCCCCCGACGCCGCCCCGCGGCCGTACGAGCCGACCGCATCGGTGTTCACCGACTCCGGCGCCCCGGTCTGGTCCGCTGCCGCGGCACCGCAGCCGCCGACGCCCAGCCACGGGCCCCGCACAGGCACGCTCGTGCTCGGCCTGATCCTCCTGCTCGGCGGCGTCGGCGCGATCGCGATCGCCCTCGGCCTGAGGATCGACCTTCCGCTCGCCTTCATCGGCGTGCTGGTGCTCGCCGCGCTGGTCCTGCTACTGGCCCCGGTGCTGCAGCACACACGAGGCCGCGACCCGCAACCCCGTTGACCGCCGAACGACGCCCCGCTGACCCGCTCGAGACGAGCAGGGTCAGCGGGGCGTCGCCGGACCTCCTGGCACGTTCGTCGGTCAGGGGCGGGCGAGTGGGCGCCTCACGCCGCGGTGCGGCCGATGCGTACCCGCCACACGTCCGGGCCCTCCTCGAGGTAGTCCCAGGTGAACTGTCCGGCGTTCTCCGCCTCGAACTGGTAACGCAGCGGCTTCGGGTCGTGGTCGTTCACCAGGACGAACGCGGTGCCCGGCTGCAGAGCCGTGAAGGTGGAGAAGATGAGCGAGTGACGGTCCTTGGGGGCCTCTTCGCGCACGTCGAGCTCGACGTCGGTACCGGCCATGGTTGCCTCCTGGGGGGTGGGTCGCTTATTTAGCACGATCTTGATCGTGGAAAATGTACCGGTCCCGCCCCGTACGCGCCAGGACCTTCGGCTCTGGCGTGTCGCGCCCGTGACCGACACCGCGCGCCGCCCGACGCCGGACGCCCGACGCCCGGGCGCGGACCTGCCGGACCCACCCCGCTCGGACCAGCACCCACGCACCGCCAACGACACGGCACCGGAAACGGCACGGCACCACAAAAGGAAAGCCCCCCCCGCACCGAACCAGTAATAAGCAAGGGGCGTCGTGGACTTAATTGTCCACGACGCCCCTTGCATTGTGCTCGCGATGACCTCGGAGCTCATCTTCAGTTGTCGCGATGGTCGGGAGGAGTTCTGGCGAAGTTCTCCCGTCGTACGTGGCGCCCGGTTCGGGCGCCCGGTGGGATCAGGCGTTCACGCGCTCGCGGACCGGGGCCGCGGGAGCGGCGGTGCCGGAGACGGCGCGGAAGCCCAGGCCGACGACGATGAACATGACACCCAGGCCCATGACCAGGGCGGAGACGCCGTAGGACAGCACCGCGGTGAACAGCGAGGACCGGAGGAACGAGGCGTTCATGACGGTGTTCCGCTGGCCCTGCAGGGTGTCGGCGAGCTCGGTGTCACCGGCGTCCTTGGCCTGGTTGACCAGGGCGCCGAGGTCGGCGTAGGTCCGGCCCTCGGAGATCTTGAGGGCGTGCGTGTCGATGATCTGCGCCTGGGCGTAGGCCGAGAACGGTCCGTTGACGTCGTCACCGGGCAGCATCGGCGAGTCGTCGGCCACCGTGATCTGCTGCGCGGTCAGGTTCGACGTGACGACGCCCCATGCCACGCCACCGGCGACAATGAAGGCGAGGCCGGCGATCATGGAGACGAGGCCGACGATCTTGGCGGTGGAGTTCTTCATAGCAGGTTGTCCTTTCAGGACGGTCACTTTGGGCCAGTCCACCTGAACTGTCCCGCTTATCTCGGTCCGTCGCATTTGCGCCGTTCCTTCCAACAACTGAAAGAGTAGAGGCAGACAGCCGAAGCAATCGTGCCAAAAGTCCCGGGGACAAAGGTCCCACGCCCCGAAGCCCGGGTTTCGGGCGGGGGCTCGGCCTGAGATCATCGGGTATGCGGATCCTGCACGTCACCGACTCCTACCTGCCGACCCTCGGAGGGATCGAGTCCGAGGTGAGCGGGCTGGCTCGCGAACAACGGCGAGCCGGCGACGACGCCCGCGTCCTCACCTCCACCCCCGCCTTCCGGGGCCAGCACGGCCGCAGCGTGGCGGAGGACGAGCACGGCGTGGGGGTCTACCGTCTCACCGCCCGCGTGCCCGGACACTTCCCCATCCACCCCTGGCCGCTGGCCCACGCCCGCCGGCTCCTGGGGCAGTTGCGCCCCGACGTCCTGCACCTGCACATCGGCGGCCTGACCCCCACGACCCAGGCGGTGCTGGCACGGTTCGTCGGACGTGTGCCGACCGTGGTCACCGTGCACAGCGTGTGGGACGAGCGGGTGACCCGGCCGTTCTACACCGGCCTCGACACCGTGGTGGGCTGGTCCCGCTGGCCGACGGTGTTCACCAGCGTGTCCGAGCTCGCGGCCGGCCGGGTCCGACAGGCCGCTCGGGGGCGCACCCCGGTGCACGTGCTCCGCAACGGGGTCGACGTCTCCCGGTGGCTCGGCGATCCTGCCAACCGCCCCGCGCGCGGTCCCGAGGAACCGGTCCACGCCGTCACGGCCGGGCGGTTCGTGCCCCGCAAGCGCATGCTCCCGCTGCTCGCCGCGCTGCGGCAGGCGCGCGAGCTCCTCCCGCCCCACCTCCCGCTCCGGGTGACGCTCGCGGGCGAGGGGCCCGAGCTCGCGCAGGCCCAGACGTACGTGCGGGACAACGCCATGGCATGGGTGGAGCTGGTCGGCCGGCTCACCCAGACCGAGCTCGTCGCGCTCTACCGCGACGCCGACATCTATCTGGCGCCCGGGACCGCGGACGCGTTCTCCGTCGCCGTCCAGGAGGCCCAGGCCGCGGGGCTCGCCATCGTCTCGCGCGAGCAGTCCGGTGCGGCCGAGCTCCTCACCGACGGCGTCGAGGGCCTCCTCGCCGCCGACGACGACGCCCTGGCCCGCGCCGTCGCCCGCCTGGTGCGCGACCGTGAGCTCCTGAGCGCGATCACGAGGCGCAACCGCACGGTCCCGCCCGGCACCGCGTGGCCGACGGTGATCGCCGCGACCCGGGACATCTACCGGCTGGCCGGCGCCTGACGCGCCGTCGCCGGCCGGGTCACTCCCACTCGTTTGCTCTCACAACACTCCTTAGAGCCACTCTAAGGAGTCAATCACTTGTTTGATTTGAGCGGCAGGCAGCGCTACCTTGCGGCAAACGTCGTCCGCCAACGACCTCAGATTACGTGGCTGTGCCCCGGGAGCCGCGCGACACGGAAGGTTGGCGGACGCCATGACACA
>NZ_JBTSDU010000154.1:0-6427 GCF_054605595.1 Georgenia sp.
GCAGGCCCGTTCCTCGGCGCTGGACGATGAGTTCCGGCAGTCGCAGATCGCGGCGCAGCAGCAGAAGCCGACGCGGCGCGCGGTGGGGACGGAGAAGGTGCTCGGGCCGGATGGGAAGCCTCGACTGGCGACGCGCTATGCGGACGGGGGCTTTGAGTTGTCCGACATGCAGCCCTACGAGAAGCCGGACGCGCCGCGGGCGCCGATCCTCGGGACGCCGGAGTACCTGAAGGCGCAGGAGGAGGTGGAGCGGATGCGCGCCCGCTACCGCCCCCCGCCGTCGCCCTCCGCGCCGAACTTCCAGATCCTGCCCACGGGGGACGGGTACGTCGCGGTGAACCCCAAGACACTCGACACCAAGCCGGTACAGGCGCCGGGTGGACAGGGCAGGTTGCAGCCGCGGCAGTCGTCGGGCATCTCGGAGAAGGTGATCGCCAACCAGAAGGCGATGTCGGCGGTGGACGATGCGATCGCCAAGCTCGGGTCACACCCCAAGGCGGTGGGACTCGGCCGCGGGATTTGGGACTTTGCCGACCAGCGACTGGACCCCGAGGGCGTGCAGGCGCGGGCGAGCCTGGCCGACGTGGGATCGCTCCAGCTGCACGACCGCTCCGGCGCCGCGGTGACGGCCTCGGAATGGCCCCGACTCGCCCCGTTCATCCCCCGTAGCAGCGACACGCCGCAGGCCGCGATGCAGAAGCTGAAGCGGCTCCGGGCGATGATCGCGATTGAAACTCGCGTGCTCGCCAAAGCCCCGAGTGCGTCCACGCCGGGCGCGGGGACGAGCACGGACGGTGGCCCCAACCTGGAGCGGTTCTGATGACGGCGCCCTTCTTCGCGCAGTCCGGTGGTGGGGACGACGAGGCCCGCCGCCGCATCGCCAAGCAGGCCGCACAGAAGGCCATCGCCGCAGGGCAGATCAAGACCGACGCGGATCTCGACGCCTTCATGTCGCAGTATGGCGTCACCCCGAAGGGCGCGACCGCCCCGAGCGATGGCGCCCCGTTCGACAAGGGACCGGGCGCCTCGCGCAGTTTCGGCGGGCCGCCCGGGTTCGTGCAGCAGTCGGCGCTGAATGCGCGCGACGTGGCCCGGCAGGTGGGGGAAGGGGCGCTGTTCGGGTGGGCCGATGAAGCCGAGGCGGGACTCCGCACCGGGTTCGGCACCCGCGGCGACTACGGCGCAACGCGCGACCAGATCGCGGGCGAGAACGAGCAGTTCACCGCGGGCAACCCCAAGGTGAGTCTGGGGGCCAACCTGCTCGGGGCCGTGGCGGGGCCGGGGAAGGCGGTGCGGGCCGCGGAGAAGGCGGGGCTGTCCATCCCGCGGGCGGTGAATCCCGTACTGCGCGGGGTGCAGCGCGCGGGCGCGGGAGCCGTCGCGGGTGGCGTCACGGGTGCCGGACTCGCCAACGAGGACCGCGCTGGCGGGGCCGTGATGGGCGGGGCCACGGGTGGTGTGTTCGGCGGGGCCGTGCTCCCCTTCCTTGGATGGGCGGGCCGGGCGGCCACGAACACGCGCGCCGGGCAGGCGGCGGTGGAGGGCGGTGGGCGGCTCGTGGAGTCGGCGGCCCGCGCGTTCGGACAGCGGGCCCCCGAGGTGGTGGCCGCGCCCGTGGAGGCGGCCGGGGCGCGCGTGGGGCAGGCCAGCCGCGACATCTACAAGCAGCGCGCGGCGCGACTCGTGGCGGCGAGGCTGGGGCGCACAGGGATGCAGGACGCCGAGCGAGTCATTGCGGAAGCCAACCAGAAGTTCGGCGTGGACCTGACGCTGGCCGACGTGACCCGGAACCTCTCGGGCCTCGCCCGCACCGCGACGAACGTCCCCGGCAAGGCGCGGGACGACATCCCCGAGTTCTTCACCGGCCGCCAGCTCGACATGCAGCAGGAAGCCGCGGACCAGGTGGGCAAGCTCACGGGCACGCCGAACAAGCCGGTGGCAGAAGTGAAGGACGCGCTGGTGCGGGGTCGGCAGGCGGTGAGCGCGAAGAACTACCCCGTGGCGTACGCCGAGGGCGAAGTCACGGCCACGCCGGAACTGCGGAAGGTGCTGAACGACCCCGACGTGCGAAGCCTCTACGCCCGCGCGCTGGAGAACGAACGTCGCCTGCGGAGCGCGGGGGAGTCGTTCCACCCGCTCCCCGAACTGGACAGCCGGAGCCCGCTCTACCCCGCGAAGCCTGCGGGCGGCCATCACGGGGCCCCCGCCGAACCGGCCAAGCAGTTGTTCGGCGCGAATGGCGACGTGGTGAGCACGATCAAGCCAGACCGCGCCGCGACCCGCAACCCGACCGTGGCGGAAATCGACGCCATCAAGAAGCAGTTGGACGGGGAGATCGAGTACCTGACCGAACGGGCGAAGGCCGGGCAGCTCAACGCCGACGAACAGGGACGGCTCGTGGGCTACCAGGCGCTCCGTGGTCGGCTCCTCGGGGAAACCGAGAAGGCGCTCCCCAAGGGGGAGTCCGGCCTCTCCACCTACGCCACGGCCCGCGCCGAGGACCAGGCGCCGCGCGTGGTGGAGGAGGCGTTGCAGGATGGGCAGCGGTTCCTGAAGCTGACCAACGGGGACCAGGCGCGGGCGATGATCGGGAAGTACGCGAGCGACCCCGCGCAACTCGACATGCTCCGGCAGTCGGTGGGGAAGGCGCTGATGGACGAGGCCACGGCGCTGAACAAGGTGGGCACCGGCAACCCGCTCCAGGTGCTGACCCCGCAGCGGCGGCGGCTACTCCGGGAACTCTACCCGGCGGAAACGGCGAAGCAGATCGAAGGCTACTTTGACTTGCTCCGGCGGCGGACCTCGACGTTCCGCGACGTGACGGGCAACTCCACCACGGCCCGCCAGCTCCTCGACGCGACCGGCGCGAGCAATACGCTCCAAGGCTTCACCAAGGGCGCGCAGGCGCTGGCCGGTGGTCCGCTCCGGGCCATGACGGCGGGGGTGGATGCGCTGGCCCGCGTCACCAACAACATCAACGAGCCCACGGCCGACGCGCTCGGGGACATCCTTACCCGGTCAGGGCCCGATGCCCTGCGCCTCCTGCGGGAACTCCCCTCGGGCGCGACGGGGCAGGACCGCATCCGGCGCGTGCTGATTCAGCAACTCACCGGGCAGGTGGCCCCGTGAGTCAGGGGCGCGGCAGGCGCTCGTCCTCGACCGCGCCCGCGATGTCGTCGTCGGTAATCCAGTCGTCGGGCAGCACGCGCCGCCCGATCCACTCGACCATGAACCCGATCCCGTGGAGCTTCATCTCCACCCGGCGGAATCCCGCCCGGATGGTCCACGCGATCACCGCCAGCCCAGCGAACACCGCAAGTGCGAGCATAGCCGAACGGTAGGCCCCTCGCCCGCCCCCCGCCAGATCCCTCCCCCCGGAAAATATGCCCGACGATCCCACCCCGCCCCGGAAAGGGGCCTTTCGGCGTGCCGGGAAACCCTCCCTCCCCCTCGCCTTAGCCAAGGTCGCCGGGGCCAACCTCATTTCCCCCTTCTCCGACCGCCTCGCGGATGAGTGGACGGGGACAGCGATGGACGACTACGCCGCAGCCGGGGGTGACCCCGGCGCCCACGCGACCCTGTTTGGCCTCGCCGGGGCTGGGGGCGCGCTGGGGGGCAACGCCGCCCTCTCCGCTATCCCGATGGTGAAGGTGGCGCCCACGGCGTCCCGCCTCGCCCGGATGGGGGTGCGGGCGGCAGAAGGCGCCCTCACCAATTCGGCCGCCTCGGGGATCGGGAGCGTGATGGAAGGGGCGGACGGGGGCGAGGCGGCCAAGCGGATGCTCCTCTCCGCACTCGCGGGCGGTGCGATGGGCGGGGCTATGGGGATGCGGAATCCGAAGGCGGTGGTCCCTAACCCGATGTCCCCCGCCGCGACGGACCTCCGCGCCAACCTCTTGGCGTCGCTGGACCCGAAAGACCGGAGGTTTGCACTGAACGATCCGCACTTCGCCCGGGTGTTCAGCCCGAACGTTGGCCGCCCGCTTCCGGCGGTGAGGAGACCAGTGCCAATGCTTAATTTGAAAGCTCGGTCCGGAAAGATGGATTTTCGTCCCCGTCATAGTGATCCAAGGAGTATGTCTTCCGAAATACAAAGCGTCGCAGATTTGAGGCGCCTTCTCGGGGAAAACGCCGGTCTGTATGTGAGGTGGAGCCGCGGCGAGGCCCTGGACAAGTCTTCCGGGGAGCGCAGCCGAGATTGGGTAACCGGCCGCGTCCACGCTGGGCTGTCCGCTATCCGTCTCGACCCTGAGTGGTCCGCGGGCCGTATCGCGAGGGCGCTCAACGAGTACGGTCACCTCCGGGCATCTGCCGAGGGGCTGGAGCCGCACATCTACAGCGGTCGGTTAGTGGGTCGTGATAGCGACGGGTACGACTCCATACGCGACGTGAGGACTGTTGCCCGCGTAGCTCCGGAGCTTATTCGACTGCTCGATCGCGGACTGGCGGACGCGCTGAGTGAGGTGGAGTCGGTACAATCCATTGCGGCTCGTCTCGATCGCATTCGGGCGAGCCTTGCCGAGCCATCACTGTCCCCGCACTCGCGGAGGGACTTGGAGCGCGGTCTTTCGCAGACAGACGATGAGATGCGGGCAGCACGAGCTGAAGTGGCGAGGCGAATTGCGAGCGATCCGGCAATAGCGCGTGAGATCATGGCGGCGTATCCCGATCTCAAGCTCCCATGAACATGCCGGTGCCCTTATCTGGTCGTCGCGCGAGTGACCGTGCCCCCGAGATGCTGACGTTCGAGACGCAGAAAGTGCTGCGCTGGATCGTCGCGGTAGTGCTGATCCCGCTGGTGGCGTGGGCCTTCCGCACCTACGACGCCTCCAAGCTGGACACGACGCGGTTCGTGGTGGACTCCACGAGTCGGGTCGGGAAGGAGGAGATGCGGGACAGTCTCCTGCGCGCCATGAACGACCGGCTGCGGGACATCTACTGCGAAGGCCGCGGGCCGGGGTGCCGCTGATGAGCGTGCTGAAGGACGAGCGGGGCCAGTGGAGTGCCGCGCGCATCTTCGCCGCGGTCTGGCTCGGCAACAGCGTTGTGCTCGTGTGGTGGCGCCCGGACGTGTCGAATGCGGTCCTCGCGTTCCTGACGAGTATCGGGATGGCCCTCGTGACGTGGGCGGCCGGTCCCCGGATTGCGGCCTACCTTGCCCCGCAGATCGCGGCGGCGGCACAGGCGGTAGGACAGGCGAAGTTCGTGCCGCACGCATGGGAGGACGGCACGGAGGACGGGATTCTGTGAGCGCCCAGGGCACGCCCGTCCCGTCCGCGCTCACCGTCGTCAAGGCCATCGACATCCTCGCCCCCCGCTTCCGCGACGGCGTGCAGGCCGCGCTGATCGAGTGTCGGGGGAAGGGGCTGGACGCGGTGGTCTACGAGTCCTACCGGAGCCGCGAGCTGGCGCAACTCTACTACGCCCGCGGTCGGACGGTGAAGCCCCCGCACTACACCGTCACCAACGCCCCCGACAACACCTACTCGTGGCACGGCTACAAGCTGGCCGTGGACGTGATTTCCCGGAGCCGGGGATGGGACGCGAGCCCTGAATGGTTCGCAGAGGTGGCCGAGGTATTCAAGCGGCACGACTGCAAGTGGGGTGGGGATTGGAAGCGGGCCGACACCCCGCATTTCCAGTGGGGGAAGTGCAAGGCGTCCCCCTCCGACGAGGCCCGACGGCTTCTCGCGGAGCAGGGTTTGGAAGCCGTCTGGCGAGCCGTAGGAGCGATGCCATGACCCTGCAAGAGGAACTGGACGAGGCAATCGGAGAGGTGCGCTACGTCCTCCGCAAGCTGGAAGCCCTCCGACAGAAGCAACTGGACCAGCAGGTGGCCCCGCCGAGTGTGATCGCGGGGCCACTGTCGTTTCTGGAGGTGCGCCGCGACCGGCTGAGCGCCGAACGCGAATCCCGCGTCCTGACGCACCCCACCTGCGGCATCCCCTGCGCCACCTGCGACGACGAGCTACCGGGAGCGGCCGCGTGAGACACCGGGCCGCGCTCGTGGCGGCCATCGCCTTAGTCTCCTGCGCCAACCTCCCCACCCGCTCCGCTCCCCTCACGCCCCAGACACAGGACCGCCTCCTGCCCGTCCAGCCGTGGCCGGAGCTGGATCGGTGGTGGCAGGAGGTGCGGGCCTGCACCGGCAAGACCTCGAGCCCCGTCACGCGCCCCCCGCTCTACCTCTGGAGCGATACCGCGCTGACGGTGGACCGGCTGACGCCACTCGATGGGGCGTACCTGCTCCATCAGCGGCTCATCATCGTGCGCCGCTACGACCCCCGGATCATCCGGCACGAGATGGTCCATGCCCTCCTCGCCCCCGACACGTCCCATGCGGCGTGGGTGGGGGTGGCCTGTGGGGCAATCCTGCGGTGGCCCTGACGGGACGTGTCTACGAATCCGCCCATTGCTATGCACGTCG
>NZ_JBTSDU010000155.1:0-6417 GCF_054605595.1 Georgenia sp.
CCGGCGCCAGGGCCTGGAGCACCGCGTGCGCGCGCCGCATCGCGGCAGCCGGGTCGGCGTGCGGGTGGCCGACGGTGGGGTCGAAGTTGAGGTCGAGGAACACCTCGGTCACGCCCTGGGCGGCGAGGGCGGGCAGGTCCACCCGCACCTCGTCCAGGCTTCCGGTCAGCGGCCCGCTGCGCGGAGCGTCCCGCACCACCCCACGGCAGACGAACCGCAGCGCCGCGGGATCCCGGCCTGCTGCCCGGGCGGCGTCGCGGACCTGCTCGATCGGTGCCGCGAGCGCGCTGAGGTCGGCCCGGCTGTTGCTGATCCAGCCGTCGGCCAGACGCCCGATGCGGCTCATCGCGCGCTCCGACGTCGCCCCCAGCAGTACCGGCGGGCCGGGCCGCTGGATGGGCTTGGGCTGCACGCTGCCGTGCGGCACCCGGTAGAAGTCGCCGGAGAACTCGACCGGGTCAGGACCCCACAGCGCTCGCAGGCACGCGAGGTACTCCTCGGCACGGGCCCCGCGGCGGGCGTAGTCGGTGCCGACCGCCTCGAACTCCTCCGGTGACCAGCCGAGCCCGAGACCGGCGTCGAGCCGCCCGTCGCTGAGGACGTCGAGCGTGGCGAGCTGCTTGGCGAGCACGACGGGCGCGAGATAGGGCATGTTCACGACGGCGGTGCCCAGGCGGACGCGCTCGGTCACGGCAGCCGCGTGGGCGAGCACCACCAGCGGGTCCAGGACGCTGGCGTACACCGGGGGCATGCCGCTGCCGGTCGGCACGAGCAGGCGCTGGAACGTCCACAACGAGAGGTACCCGAGCTCCTCGGCCCGTCGGGCGATCTCGGCCACGTTGCGGGGGGTGGCCCAAGAGCCGGAGACGGGCAGGGCGACGCCGATCTTCATGGGACGATCCTCCACCACACGCTCCCGCACGGCACGGTTTCACCGACCCGACCCGACCCGGACGGGACCGGACGGGCCCGGCCCTGGCGCGTGGGAGGACGGAACCAAGGACGCCACCGACCACGAGGTCAGCACGAGGTGCGCCGGGCGCGACCGGCACCAACACTGCCGGCGGCCATGCGGTCAGCAGCCATGCGGTCAGCAGCGGTCGACCTGCCCTCGCGCGCCCGGCCGGCACCGAGGCGGCGCTACCGACCGAAGGTCTCGTAGTACTCCCACGAGGGCGGCACCCGGCCGAACGGGCCCCCGGCCAGCCGGGGCCCCGCCGAGCCGGTCCACTCCGTCAGCGTGATGAGCCCGAGCACGAGGCCGAGCGAGATGAGCACCGCGAGCACACCCGCGACGACCGGCGTCCCGAGCCCGAGGGCGGTGGCGGTCAGGCTGACCGTCAGGGCTGTACCGAGCAGCAGCCAGCCGCTGCGGATGAGGGCCGGCAGCGCGGACCAGCCGTGCCGGGCACTTCCTTGGGACCAAGTCATCGGTGACCTCCTTACGACGCACGAGGCGAATCACCTGGGACGTTAGTCCCAAGTTGCCACCTGCCGCTAGGCCTTGTCCGGATGATCCGGATATGTCCACCAGCGCGTGCGGCGAGTCGGCCATGGGCGTGTCGCCGAGCCCACGACGAGCCCCCGGCAACGACGAAGGCCCAGCGGGGAGCGCAACTATCGTGCGGCCCCCTGACCGCCGGGCAGGAGATCGACGTCAACACGTACACATGGCTCCATCCTGGGGATCTCGACGCCAAGACGCTCGAGGTCCCGCCGGGCGAGCAGACCCGCCAACAGGCCCGAAATCGGCGCGGTCAGGCAGATTCATTCGGTGAGGATGTAGTCCTCGGCAGCGTCGTTCCACCGCAGGTCCACGAGCTCGTCGGCCTGCGCGGCCTTGCAGAACTGCAGGAAGTTCCGGTATCCGAACGCCTTCTCGCTGAAATCAGGGCGCCGCTTGCGCAGCCTGTTCTTCAGACCCGAGAGCAGCACGGGCCCGTCCGCGCTCGCGACCACCTCGCGGAGCAACTCGAAGGCGCTCTCACGCTCGCCGCGCTCCGGCAGGGACACCTCGGGATCACCGGCCGCGGGGCCCGGCGAGAGTTCGACGATGCCCCGTTCGGCGAGATGTTTGAGGATCTCGCCGAAGGACCGGAAGCCGTACTCGGACTCGGTGAACGTCGGCTCCTTGCGCAGGAGCGTCCGTTTGAGGACCGAGGCGGTGACCGCGCCCGATGCTGACGCGAGCCCGGCCAGCGTCTGGGCGACCAGCACCTCGAGGGTCTGGGACTCGGCCTCGGCCTCGGGCCGGGTCTCCGCCTCGGCGGTCTCCGCCTCGGTGGGCGTGGCCGGCTCCCCGACCGCCGGCGGACCCCCGTGCTGTGCCGCCGCCACGGAGGGCACGGTGGACGCGGGCTCTCGGTTCGTGGTCGCGGTGCTCCGGGAGCCCCGTGCGCGCCGCTCGCGTGGCTCGATCTCCTCGGGGACCTCGACCCCTTCCAGCCTGTCGTAGAAGAGGAACTCGTCGCATGCCGGCGGTAGCAGGCGTGACGTGGACAGCTCGACGCCGACGCCGATCACCCGCTTGTTCAACTCGCGGAGCTTGTGGACGAGGGGCGAGAAGTCGCTGTCCCCGGTGCACATGACGAACGTGGAGATGTACTCGCGCTCGAACGCCATCTCGATCGCGTCGACCACCATCTTGATGTCCGCGGCGTTCTTCCTCGAGGCACCCATCCGCTGGGGCATCTCGATGAGTTCGACCTGGTGCCGGGTGAGGGAACGTCGGTCCTCGTCGAAGTAGGACCAGTCCGCGTAGGCCCGGCGGACGAGGACCCTTCCCCGCACGGCGAGGGCGTCGGCGATCGGCTTGAAGTCGAACGTCATCCCACCCAGGTGCTCGCGGGCGCCCAACGCGAGGTTCTCGTAGTCGAGGAAGACGGCCAGTCGTTCTTCAGTGTCCATGCGGCCAGCGTAGAACCGGGGACCGACTCGCTCAGCGACTCCCGGCGGTTCTGGCCCTCAACCCGGCGGACGTTCGGCACTGTCCGCTCCGTCGCGGGGCACCTCGATGAGCACCAGCGCGATCTGGCGCGTGGTCCGCGCCTGGTAGCGGGCGTAGCCAGGGTGCGCAGAGGTGACCCGCGGCCACAGGTCCCGCCGTTCGGCCGGCGTCGCCACTCGCGCGTGCGCCGCTCGTGGCGGTCCGCCGCGCAGCCGCACCACGACCTGCGGCTGGGCACGGAGGTTGAGCAGCCACGCGGGGGGCCGGTCGTCCCCGCCGCGCGAGGCGACGACGACGAACGCGCCTCCCACCTGCACCGGGGAGGTGAGCAGCACCCGGTGCGCCCGGCCGGTGCGCCGCCCGGTGGTCGTGAGCTCCAGCACCGGCATCCTGGCCGCGTCCCAGCCGCCGTGCCCTCGGGCCAGGGCGATCCACGCGCGGTGCACGGCATTCATCGCCTTCAGCGTCAGGTCGCGGGGCACCTGCTACCTCCTGTCAGTGACTCGGGAACACGGTCCGGGTGGGTGCCGGACAAACTGCCGAGCGGGATCCCACCTCGGCCATTGTGTTCGCGCAGCGGGAGCCGCGCGACCGGCGGGGAACTACGCTCATCCCCGTGCACGACGTGGACGGCTCGACCGGCGATCGGGGCCTCGCCTGGTCACCCTGGCGGGTGGTGCTGATGTTCGGCGGGGTCAGCCTCGCCGCGGACATGGTCTATGAGGGTGCCCGCTCGATGTACGGCCCGCTGCTGGGTGCGCTCGGCGCGAGCGCGCTGGTCGTCGGCCTGGTCACCGGTGCGGGTGAGGCGATGGCGCTGGTGCTGCGGTTCGTGTTCGGCCCGCTCGCCGACCGCACCGGCCGGTACTGGACGCTGACGATCCTCGGGTACGGCTTGACGGCGGTCTGCGTGCCGCTCCTCGCCGTGACGCCGTTCCTGGGCGGGGCGGGGCTCGCCGTCGGGATCGTGCTGATCCTGTTCGAGCGCACCGGCAAGGCGATCCGGAGCCCGTCCAAGACGGCGCTGCTCGCGCACGTCGCGGCCGGGGTGGGGCGCGGGCGAGGCTTCGGGGTGCACAAGGCGATGGACCAGACGGGGGCCTTCCTGGGGCCGCTGCTGGTCGCCGCCGTGCTCGCGGTCGCCGGCGTGGTCTGGCCGGCGTTCCTGGTCCTCGCCGTGCCGGGAGCGGCCACGATGATCCTGCTCGCGGTGCTCCGGGCCAAGGTGCCCGACCCCTCCGTGTACGACGGTTCGACGCCGCCCGCCGCGCCCGGGCCCCACGCGCCCGGGCGGGTCACGATGCCCGCGGCACCTCGGGGGATCCGCGCCTGGTTGGCGGAGTCGGTCGGGGCCGGGCTACCACCGGAGTTCTTCCGGTACGCGGCGGCCGTGAGCCTGACCACCGGGGGCCTGGTCACCTTCGGGGTGATCTCCTTCCACCTGACCACGCGCGGGCTGGTCCCGGTGGCGACCGTCCCACTCATCTATGCCGGGGCGATGGCGGTGGAGGCGCTCGCCGCGCTGCTCGTGGGTGCGGCGTACGACCGGATCGGGTCCCGGGTGCTGTACCTGGTCCCGGTGCTGGTGGCCCTGGTGCCGGCGCTGGCACTGTCCTCCGAGCTCACCGCGGTGCTCGTCGGTGTGCTGGTCTGGGGGTTCGCATTCGGGGTGCAGGACTCGACCATCAAGGCACTCGTCGCCGAGCTCGTGGACGCACCGCGCCGCGCCACCGCGTACGGCGTCTTCGCGGGGATCCAGGGCGCGTTGGCCGTGGTCGGTGGCGGCGTCGTCGGCTGGTTGTACGAGGTCTCACTGCCCGCGCTGGTGGTGGTCGTGGCGCTCAGCCAGGCGGCGGCACTGGTCCTGCTGGTGACCACCCTGCACCGGGGAACCGACCGGCGCGGTCAGCCCCGCCCATAGTTGAGGTGCACCACGCCGTTGTCGTATCGATCGTGCCCCTTCAGCGCGAACATGGTCGGCGGGCCGCCGACCTCGAACAGCCGCTCCCCCGCTCCGCGGGCCACCGGGTAGACGAACAGGTGCAGATGTCGACGAGGCCGTCCCGCAGGAGGGGCGCGCACGAGCGTGCCGCTGACCGAGACGTAGATCGTGCCGCCCGTCCCCTCCTTGAGCGCACCGATCGCTTCCGAGGGGTACGGCAGCCGAGTGGACGGCCCCCACGTCACGTCGGGCTCCCGGGAGGCGACGACGTACTTGTGGGTGTCGTTGAAGAACGGGGCGCCGGGGTCGTCCTCGACCGTGCGTCGCGACCAGGCCGGCGCGAACATCTCGTACGTCTTGCGACCGAGGAGGATGGCGGTCGCCCCGCTCGTGATCGCCTCGAGCGTCTCGCCCATCTTCGGGTCGAAGCCGTATTCGAACGTCCAGCTCGGGTCCTCGTACTGGCCGTCCAGCGCGATGAACTCATGAACCGCGATCGTCCCCATGGGAACCGCCCCTCGATGTCGGCAGGGCCCTCGGATTGCAAGGACGCCGCCACAGACTCCAAGAACCCGCCCGCGCCGTCAAGGGATTCCGGTGCGCCCGCCGGCTCCCGGGCGCCGTGCGAGGCGCTCGGTTCCCACCTGCGGGGTGTCGGGCCGCACCGGGACGTTCCCCGGCACGGCGGCGCGTGGGCACGGGGCACCCGCGCCGAGGCCACGTGCCAGATCGTCTCACCACCGCGGGGCGGCACCCCGAAGGCGAGACCTATGCTGCCAGCATGCCGAACCCCACCGCCGCCATGCTGGTCATCGGGGACGAGATCCTCTCCGGTCGCACCCGCGACGCGAACGCCTATCATCTCGCCGGCGAGCTCACCCGCGTCGGGATCGACCTGCGCGAGATCCGCATCGTGCCGGACGACCACGAGATCATCGTCGCAGCCCTGGGTGCCCTCCGCGCCGCGCACACGCACGTGTTCACCTCCGGCGGCATCGGCCCCACCCACGACGACATCACCGCCGACGCCGTCGCCGCGGCCTTCGGCGTCGGGATCGAGGTGCGCGACGACGCCCGCGGGCTGATCGAGCGCGGCGCCGCAGCACGCGGACGCCCCCTCACCGGCGACGAGCTGCGCATGGCCCGCATCCCCGACGGCGCCACGCTCATCACCAACGGCATCTCCGGCGCCCCTGGGTTCAGTATCGGCAACGTCCACGTCATGGCGGGCGTCCCGCCGATCTTCGTCGCGATGGTCGCGTCGGTGCTGCCCACGCTCACCGCCGGCACCCCGCTGCTGTCCCGCGACGTGCGGTTCGAGGTGGGCGAGGGGCGCATCGCCGCGCCGCTGCGCCGCCTCGCCGCGGATCTGCCGGACCTGATCGTCGGCTCCTACCCGTTCCACGACGGCGAGGTCCGCGGCACGACCATCGTCGTGCGCGGCACCGACCCCGCCCGCGTCGAGGAGGCCGTCACCCGACTGGAGGCGCTTCGAGCCACCGTCGGCGGACGGCCGGTCCCCCGGGGC
>NZ_JBTSDU010000156.1:0-6362 GCF_054605595.1 Georgenia sp.
GTCGTCTCAGGAATCGTCAGCGGGCGGTCTGGCCGTCCACGTAGTCGCCGTCCTGAGCGTTGCCCGACCACGCGAACAGCTTGCGCAGCTCGCGGCCGACCGGCTCGATGGGGTGCTGCTCGCCCTTGGCGCGCAGCGCCTTGAACTCGGGCGCCCCGGCGTCCTGGTCCGTGATGAAACGGTCGGCGAAGGCACCGTTGCGGATGTCCGCCAGCACGCTCTTCATGTTCTCCTTCACGTGCGGGTCGATCACGCGCGGGCCGGAGACGTAGTCGCCGTACTCGGCCGTGTCGGAGACGGACCAGCGCTGCTTGGTGATGCCGCCCTCCCACATGAGGTCGACGATGAGCTTCAGCTCGTGGAGCACCTCGAAGTAGGCCACCTCGGGCTGGTAGCCCGCTTCGGTGAGCGTCTCGAAGCCGTACTGGATGAGCTGGGAGACGCCGCCGCACAGCACGGCCTGCTCGCCGAACAGGTCGGTCTCGGTCTCCTCGGTGAAGGTGGTCCTGATGCCGGCGGCACGCAGCCCGCCGATCGCCTTGGCGTAGCTGAGCGCGAGCTCCCAGGCCTGCCCGGAGGCATCCTGCTCGACGGCGACGATCACCGGTACGCCACGACCGGCGTCGAACTCGCGGCGCACGGTGTGGCCCGGGCCCTTGGGGGCGACCATGGCGACGTCGTGGCCGGCGCCGGGCTTGATGTAGCCGAAGCGGATGTTGAAGCCGTGCGCGAAGAACAGTGCGGCGTCGTCCTTGAGGTTCGGCTCGATGTCCTGGGCGAACAGCGTGCGCTGGACCTGGTCGGGCGCGAGGATCATGATGACGTCGGCGGCCTTGACGGCCTCGGCCACGGTCGCGACGGCGAGGCCCTGCTCCGCCGCCTTGGCGCGCGAGGAGGAGCCCTCGCGCAGGCCGACGACGACGTCGACACCCGAGTCGCGCAGGTTCAGCGCGTGGGCGTGACCCTGGCTGCCGTAGCCGATGACGGCCACCTTCTTGGACTGGATGAGGGCGAGGTCGGCGTCGTCGTCGTAGAACAGCTCAGCCACGATGGTTCTCCTTCGGTTGGTGGTGGTGCAAGGGTGTCAGGTCCGGGCGGGTGCGGGTGGACCCGCCCGGGAGGTGGCGTCAGGCCGAGCGGACGGCGCGCTCGGCGGCGGCCCGGTCGGTCATCGAACGGGAGCCACGGGCGATGGCCACGGCGCCGGACTGGACGATCTCCCGGATGCCGTGTGGTTCGAGGGCGGTCAGGAGGGCCTTGACCTTGCCCTCGCCGCCCGTGGCCTCGATCGTCACCGCGTCGGGTGCGACGTCGACGACATGCGCCCGGAACAGCTCGACGACCTGGAGGACGGCGGTGCGGGAGGCGTCGTCGGCCCGGACCTTGACCAGCAGGAGCTCGCGCTGGACGGAGGACTCGGGCTCGAGCTCGACGATCTTGATGACGTTGATCAGCTTGTTGAGTTGCTTGGTCACCTGCTCGAGCGGCAGCTCGGCGGCGTCGACGACCACGGTGATCCGGGAGATGTCCGGGTGCTCGGTGGGGCCCACGGCGAGGGAGTGGATGTTGAAGGCCCGGCGGGCGAACAGCGCCGAGACGCGCGTGAGCACGCCGGGCTTGTTCTCCACCAGCACGGACAGGGTGTGCCTGGTGCTCATCTGCTGATCCTCACTCGTCGCGGTCCCACGCCGGGGTGATCCCGTGCGCGTACTGGATGTCGTCGTTGCTGACGCCGGCGGCGACCATCGGCCAGACCATCGCGTCGGCACTGACCACGAAGTCGACGACGACGGGCTGGTCGTCGATCTCCATGGCGCGTTTGATCGTCGCGTCGATGTCCGCGGTGGACGTGCAGCGCAGCCCGACGCAGCCGTACGCCTCGGCGAGCTTGACGAAGTCGGGGATGTGGCGCCCACCGTGACCGGTGTGCAGGTCGGTGTGGCTGTAGCGGCCCTCGTAGAACAGGGTCTGCCACTGACGGACCATGCCGAGCGAGGAGTTGTTGATCAGCGCGACCTTGATCGGGATGCCCTCGAGCGCGCAGGTGGCGAGCTCCTGGTTGGTCATCTGGAAGCACCCGTCGCCGTCGATCGCCCACACGGTGGCGTCGGGGCGACCGACCTTGGCGCCCATGGCCGCCGGGACGGCGTAGCCCATGGTGCCCAGACCCCCGGAGTTGAGCCAGGTGCGCGGGTGCTCGTAGCTGATGAACTGCGCCGCCCACATCTGGTGCTGGCCGACGCCGGAGACGTAGACCGCCTCCGGGCCGACGATCTCGCCGAGCCGGGAGATGACGTGCTGCGGCGCCATGAGCCCGTCCTCGGTGGGCGACCAGCCCAGCGGGTAGGTGCGTCGCAACTCGTCCAGGCGCTTCCACCAGGCCTCGACGTCGGGGCGGCCGTGCTGCACGTGCGCGGCGGTCAGCTCGGTGACCAGGTCGGTGATGACCTCCTTGAGGTCACCGACGATCGGCACGTCGGCGTAGCGGTTCTTCGAGATCTCGGCGGGGTCGATGTCCGCGTGGACGATCGTGGCCTTCGGGGCGAAGCTGTCGAGCTTGCCGGTCACCCGGTCGTCGAAGCGCGCGCCGAGCGCGACGATGAGGTCGGCCTGCTGGAGCGCCGCCACGGCGGGGACCGTGCCGTGCATGCCGGGCATGCCCAGGTTCTGCGGGTGGGAGTCGGGGACGGCGCCGCGCGCCATGAGCGTGGTGACGACGGCGGCCCCGGAGAGGTCGACGAGCTCGCGCAGCACGGGGGCGGCGTTGGCGCGGATCGCGCCGCCGCCGACGTAGAGCACGGGCCGGCGGGCCGTGGCCAGGAGGCGGGCGGCCTCCCGGACCTGGCGGGCGTGCGGCTTCGTCCCGGGACGGTAGCCGGGCAGGTCCATGTGCGGGGGCCAGACGAATGTCGAGGGGGCCTGCTGGGCGGACTTGGCGATGTCGACGAGCACCGGTCCCGGCCGGCCGGTGGAGGCGATGTGGAAGGCCTCGGCGATGCGGGCGGGGATCTCGTCGGCGTCGGTGACGAGGAAGGAGTGCTTGGTCACCGGCATCGTGGCGCCCACGATGTCGGCCTCCTGGAACGCGTCGGTCCCGATCATCGAGGCACCGACCTGGCCGGTGATGGCCACGATGGGAACGGAGTCCATGTGTGCGTCGGCGAGGGCGGTGATGAGGTTGGTCGCCCCGGGGCCGGAGGTGACCATGCAGACGCCGACCTTTCCGGTGGCGGCGGCGTAGCCGGTGGCGGCGTGGCCGGCCCCCTGCTCGTGGCGCACCAGGATGTGCCGCAGCCTCGTGGAGTCGTACAGCGGGTCGTAGGTCGGCAGGATGGCACCGCCGGGCATGCCGAAGATCGTCTCGACCCCGGCCTCCTCGAGCGCGCGGACGATGTTGCGGGCGCCGGTGGACTCCTCGGTGATCGTGACGGTCGTCGTCGGCGCCGGGGCGACGCGGACGCGCGGCTCTGTCGCGGGTGTCGGTGCGGGGCGCGGCGGCGCGGGGTGCGGTGCCTTGACCATCGTGGCCTCCTTCGTTCGGTCCTGCCTTGGGTCGTCCCGGCGTGTCGGGCACAAAAAAACCCCTCGTCCCGGGGCCCGGGGTCGTCGAGGGGTAGCGCGCAGGGGCTCGGGTCACCGAGCGGCTGCGCGCCGCATAACTACGTCGAGTCGGAACTGCATGGGGACACCATAGCGCCGTCCCGGCGCGAGGTCACGCGGCGACCCCTGAATCTCATATCGTGGATTACCGACTCAGCTGGTGGACGTTTTCACCCTCGGGTCCGCCTGCCATGTGTTCAGGGACGCCTCGTTCCCCTCGGCGTCGGCGAGGTCCCAGCGCGACGGCCGGTGCGCGTCCGAGACGAGGCGGGCTCCGGCGTCCAGCGCCGCGCGCACGCGCCGCTCGACGGCGTCGTGCGGGACGAAGACGTCGATGTGGATCCGGTTGCGTTGGGGCCGGGGCGCGCCCAACTGCCGAAACCGCACGGCGGGGCCGCGCCCGTCCGGGTCGACGAGGTCCGGGACGTCGGCGTCGGACGCGCTCTCCCCGTACCCGAGCACGGCACGCCAGAACGGCCGCACCGCGGCGATGTCGAGGGCGTCGACGCCGATCTCGACGGCCTGCGGGCGGGCCGCCGCCGGCTCGAGGTCGAGCTCCGCCGCGATCCGCGAGACGGCGGCGGCGAGCCGGATGTCGCGCCCTGTCAGCCCGCCGACGTCGTGCGAGACCGTGACCACGTGCACCCGGGCGTATCGCACGTCGAGGTCGGGATGGTGGTCCAGCTCGTCGGCGACCTCGCCCACGCGCCGGACGAGCTCGATACCGCGGGCGAGGCTCCCGGTATCGAAAGTGGCGTGCAGCCGCCCGGCGACGACGCGCCAGTTCCGACCTGCCTGTTGCTGCGCCTGGGCGGCCGTCAGCCGTGTGCTCATCGCACCAGCCTGGCAGCCCTCGGTGTCCAGGGCCACACGGGGGTCGTGACCTCGGACCCGGCGGTGTGCGAGGCCGGGCCGCTAGCGTCGACCACGACATCGACACGCATCACCGGGAGGCCCCATGCAGACGATCCTCGGCGTGCTCGCCGAGCAACCCTTGCTGCTGCTGTCCCTGGTCCTCGGTGTCGGGTCCGTCCTGGGGCGCGTCCGCGTCCGGGGGGTGGCCCTCGGCGCGGCCGCCGTGCTCTTCACGGCGATCGCCGTCACCGCGCTCGGCGTGCACCACGGGATCACCCTGACCATCCCCGAGACCATCGGCTCTCTCGCCCTGGCGCTCTTCGCGTTCGTCACCGGGATCACCTCGGGCCCGAACTTCTTCCACGCCCTGCGTACCGCCTACCCACTCGTGCTGGCGGTCGCCGTCATCCTCGTCGGCGGCGCCGGGACGGCCGTCGTCGTGGGCGCGGCACTCGGCCTCGACGACCAGGTGGTCGCGGGGACGTTCGCGGGCGCTCTGACCAACACCCCGGCGCTGGCGGCGGCCGGCGGCACGCCCGAGGCGACGGTGGGGTACGCCGTCGCGTACCTCTTCGGTGTCGTCGGCATGCTTGCCGTCTCGGCTATGGCACTGCGCCATCGGGACGCCGACCGGGACACCCCCTCCCCCGTGGTCGGCGCCAACCTCCGGGTGGAGCGCACCGACCGCCCCACCGTGGCCGAGCTGCGCGAGCGCCATGGCGGTCAGTTGAGATTCTCCCGCATCCGCCGGGACGAGTCGGGCCCGGCCGAGCCGGTGGGGCCCGACGCGGTGCTGCGCGCCGGCGACGTCGTCACCGTGGTGGGCCCGGCGGCGGTGGTCTCCGAGCTGACGGCGGAACTGGGCCACGTCTCCTCCCACGACCTCACGGCGGACCGCCGGTACCTGGACTTCCGGCGGATGACCGTCTCCGCGCCGGAGCTCGCCGGGCGCACGGTCGCCGCGCTCGGGCTCGAGAGCCGGTTCCACGCCACGGTCGCCCGGGTCCGCCGTGGCGACGTCGACATGGTCGCCACGCCGGACCTGGTCCTCCAGCTCGGCGACCGCGTCCGGGTGGTCGCACCCCGGTCCCGGATCGGCGAGGTGACCGCATTCTTCGGGGACTCCGCACGGGGTCTGTCCGACATCAACCCCGCGGCGCTCGGTCTCGGACTGCTGCTCGGACTGCTGCTCGGCGAGGTCCCGATCCCGGTGCCCGGCGGCACCTTCGCGATCGGCGCGGCCGCGGGCACGTTGATCGTCGGGCTCGTGATGGGGCGGGTGGGGCGCATCGGGCCGGTCGTGACCACCCTGCCGTACACGGCGTCGATGGTGCTCTCCGAGCTGGGGCTGCTGATCTTCCTCGCCTCCGCGGGCACGAAGGCCGGTTCGCTCATCCTGACCGCTTTCGCCTCCGGCGAGTGGGTGCGGATCCTGGTGCTCGGCGCTGCCGTCACGGTGGTGGTGGGCGTGTCCACGTACGTGGTCATGCGGCGGCTCTTCCGGGTCGGTGGCACGCGACTGTCGGGCATCCTCGGCGGCACGCAGACCCAGCCGGCGGTGCTGGCGTTCGCGAACGGCCGCACCGGGCACGACCCGCGGGTGGCGCTCGGGTACGCGCTCGTCTACCCCACGGCGATGGTCGTCAAGATCCTGCTCGCACAGCTGCTGGGCGGCCGGTAGGACTCCCCGGCGGCCGGTGGGAGTTCCCCGGCGGCCGGTGGGAGTTCCCCGGCGGCCGGTGGGGGTTTCCCCGGACGCGGTTGGCGTGCCCCCCGTACCTGCGAAGGGCACGATCGGCAACCGGAGCACGAACCGCACCCCGTCGCGTCGTACCGGCGACGCAGCCACGGCGGGCCCCACCCTGCGGGTGGGGGGCGCCGGCGATCACCGCGGCCGCATACCTGCG
>NZ_JBTSDU010000157.1:0-6280 GCF_054605595.1 Georgenia sp.
GAGGTTCGCGCCGTCGAGGAAGCTGAAGGCCGAGTGCGCGTGCAGCTCGGCATACCGCGGTCCCATCACCCCTCCTTCATACGTACGTTCGAGTGTACGGGTTCCCACGGACAGGCGGACAGGCGGGCAGGCGGGCAGGCGGGCAGGCGGGCAGGCGGGCAGGCGGGCAGGCGAGTGCGCACGCCCCGGCACTCGTCCGTCTTTGACACGACCCGCAGTCAGGACCAGACTTTGTGTATCAATCAGTCAATGGATTGGAACACGCCGTGCTGCTCGTCGTCCTGCTGGCAGCGGTCCCACTCGCCATCTCCATCCTCGTCGCCGCGCACGCCCGCCCCGTCCGGGTGGCCGACGACGCCGTCACCACGCTCCGGGCCGCACGCCGCCACGAGGACCTCACCGCGCTCGTCTCGCTCCTCGGCGTGCTCGTGACGCCCGTGCCCTTGATGGCCGGTGCCACCACCTCGCTGGTCCGCCTCGGCTCCCCGGGCCTGGTGAGCGCCCTCAGCCTCACGATCGGCGCACTGGTCTTCCTCGCCGTCCACTACGTCGGGGAACGGACCTGGCCGCGCCCGGCGGGGCACCTCCGACAGGCAACGCTGCGGCGCCGGACACTGCGGGAGCTCGCCGGCCACCGCGGCCGGGGGCTGCTCGTCACGACCGCGGTGGCCGTCGTCGGCCTGAGCATCTTCGGCCTCACCGCGACGGAGTCCGGGCGCGCAGTACCCACGCTCATCACACCGGAGGCCGTCGGCGAGGGATTCGCCGGCGGTGCCTCGGGGCCGTACCCCGGGTGGGCCTACGGGCTGCCGATCCTGGCGGCGTTCGCAGTCGTGCTGGGCGCCACGTGGCTGGTGCTGCGCCTGGTGGCCCGCCGTCCCGCGGTCGCCGGCACCCACGATGCCGACGACCATGCCCTGCGTCGCACCAGCGCCGCGCGGGTCCTCGGCGGGGTCCAGCTCTTCCTCGGCGGGACGCTGACGGCGGTGCTGCTGGTCGCCGCCCAGGCGCTGCACAACTCGGGCTGGGCACTGGGTGGGGCGATCGCGGTGTCCGTGGCGGTGCTCGTCGGAGCCGGGGCCGTCATGGCCCCGGTGACGGCCGTGCGACCGGTGACCAGAGAGGTCGCTGCTGCCCGTGATCCGGCCGCCGGCCCGGCCGAGCCCGCCCGATGAGCGGCCAGATCCGCATCGACCTCGCCTCTGGCGTTCCGCCCTACGAGCAGATCCGGGGACAGGTTGCCGCACTGGTCGCAGCCGGCATCCTGGCCACGGACGATCGGCTGCCTACCGTGCGTGACCTCGCCTCCGACCTCGGGGTCGCCGTCGGCACCGTGCAGCGCGCCTACCGGGAGCTCGAGGCCGGCGGGGTCGTCGTGTCCCGACGGCGTGTGGGTACCGTCGTGGCCGCAGGGGCGTCTCCCCCAGCCCCCACCGCGCAGGTGCGCGCCCTGGCCCGCGAGTTCGTCATGGGGGCGCGTGACACCGGGCTGAGTGATGTCGAGATTCTCGATGTCGTCCGCGGCGCCCTCATGTCCGCGCCGCCGGACGCCCTGCCCTGACGGCCGAAGCGGAGCCGAGTTCGGTCACCCGCACCGCCCGCCCGCCATCTCGGCGACGTCGGACCCAGGCCGGGTCGCCGGAGCGACCGTCCGGGCGAGCCCGGTCCGGCCCTCGTCCGTCCGCGGGCCGTTCAGATACCTTTTTCCCGAGCAGCGTGGTCCGCCCCGGTGCCGACTCCTCGACCGAACGGTTCCCATGGCCCAGACCACCAACATCCCCAGGGAAACAGGTACGAAGGCGCCCCCAGCCCCTGGACCGGACCCTCCCGCGGGCCCGGCACGGCCATGGGGGTGGGCACGGGTGCGGGCCTGGGCACGGGCACCAACCCGACGCACGATGGACGCGGCCCGGCACGCCGTCCCCACCGCGGCACTGACGCTGCTCCTCGCGGCAGCCGTGACGGCGGGTGTCGAACTGGTGCACGTCCAGACCGATCCGTGGCTCGATCCGCTCGAACGCGTCGCCACCTGACGGGCTGACCGGCTGGCCCTGGAGGTGCTGGTCGTGTGGGCGGCGGTGGTGCTCGTCCACGCCGTCGTCGGCAGGCTGTGGCTCTCGACCGTCGTCAGCGTCACGGCGGGCGCGGTCATCGCTTTCGCGGACTACCAGAAGATGTCGCTGCGCGGGGAGCCGCTGTACCCGACCGACATCGAGCACCTCAAGGACGCGGGGCTGCTGCTGGAGCCCATCGGCGTCGAACCGGCCCGGGTGGGGCTCGCCGCCCTCGTCCTCATCACCATCGCCGCGAGCACGGCCGTCGCCCACCGTCGGTCCGCACGGTCCGCCCGGCCGAAGCTCCGCCGTCGTCGACCGACTCTCCTGGCACGCGCGACGGTGGGCCTCCTGGCCCTCGGGGTGCTGGCCACCACGATGACCTTCAACGAGTCCGGCAACCCGCTGCGGGCGCTCTGGGACCGGTCGGGGCCGACCTGGGCCAGGTGGGACCAGGTGGAGAACTACGCCGAGAACGGGTTCGTCTCGGGCGTGCTGTACAACATGCCCGGCACGGCCATGGACCGCCCCGCCGGTTACTCGGCGGCGGCGATGCGCGACCTCACGCTGAGGTACGCCGCGATCGCCACCCGGACCAACGCCACGCGCGAGGTGGGCGCGCTTGCCGACACGAACATCCTCCTGGTCCTCAGCGAGTCGTTCACCGACCCCACAACACTCCGGGGGCTCGAGGTCGCCGAGGACCCGATCCCGTTCACGCGCGGCCTCATGGCAGGGACGACGTCGGGCACGATGCTGAGCTCCGACTACGGCGGCGGCACGGCCAACGTCGAGTTCGAGGTGCTCACCGGGCTGTCGCTGAGCAACTTCCGTGAGCAGATGCACACGCCTTACCAGATGCTGGTGCCGAACAAGGCGGACTTCCCGTCCTTGCTGCGATCGGTCGGCCGGGGCCATGCGACCCTCGCGATCCACCCCTACGAGCGCAGGTTCTACCGTCGCGACGACGTCTACGCCACGTTCGGCTTCGAGCGGGCGGCGTTCCAGGACGACCTCACCGGCGCCGCACGCGTGGAGGACAACCCGTTCATCTCCGACGCCGGTACCTTCGACCGCGTGCTCGAGGAGCTCAGAACGTCCGAGGAGCCGATGCTCGTCAACGTGGTCACCATGCAGAACCACCTGCCCTACGAGGGCAAGTACGACGAGCCGCTCGGGGTCGACGGCGCGCTGACGCCCGCGGAGCGGCGCACCGTCGGCCAGTACCTGCGGGGCCTGCGTTACAGCGACGAGGCGCTCGAGCAGCTGGTCAGCGACCTCCGAGCGCTGGACGAGCGGACGATCGTGCTCTTCTACGGCGACCACTCCCCCGCCATCTGGCCCGAGCGGATCCTGTCGAGCAACGACGATCAGTCGATGTACGAGACGCCGTGGTTCGTCTGGGCGAACTTCGAGACCACGCCCAAGGACCCAGGTGCCGAGCTCCTCGGCCCCAACCACCTCGTGAACCAGCTCCTGGCGACGGCGGGCGCGGCGGTCACGCCCTACGACGCACTACTCGGGAAGATCGCCGAGGAGGTGCCCGCCGCCGAACGGGGCATCATGCTCGCCCCGGACGGCCGGGAGATCACCGACGAGGACCTCTCCCCATGGGCGGAAGCGCTGCTGGCGGACTACCGGCTGGTGCAGTACGACCTCACCGCCGGCGAAGGCTTCGCCGAGACGGCCCTGTTCGAGCCGCCCGTCGGCTGAACACCGGCGGGCGCCCGTCAGGTGAGGTGGTCGTGGTCGCCGCGGACCCAGGCCGCGTGCCGGTCGGCGCTGTACCGCACGGCCGCCCGCGCGTCCCGCGGCACGGGGTTGCCGAAGTTGCCGTAGATCCGGTCGAAGTCGAGCCGCAGGACGTCCCGCGCGACCCGCTGCGTCACGGCGGCGGAAAGTGGGATCCGGTTCGGGTAGCTGCGCATGAAGGCGACGGTCGCCCGGTCCGCGTTGGGGGCGATCGTGTCCCCGCTGAGCAGCACGCCGAGACCGTCCGCCGCGGTCCAGGTGGCGACGGCGTTGCCGGGGAAATGGCCACCGATCTGGTGGACCCTGATGCCCGGGACGGGCGAGACGGTGCCCGACCAGTAGCGGACGGCGTCGTCCTCGCGGGCGAGCCAGCGGGCATCGGCCCGGTTGACCAGCACGGGCACCCCACCGAGCGCCCGGCTCCACTCGACCTGGACGCCGAACATGTGCGGGTGGCTCGCGGCGATCGCCACGACCGCACCCTCTCGACGCACCCGACGCACGGCGTCGTCGTCGACGAAGCCGATGGGGTCCCACAGGACGTTCCCCACTGGGGTACAGGCCAGGAGCGCCTGCTGACCGATGCCCACCTGCGGTTGGGCAACCAGTCCGAGCAGCCCCGGTTCCACCTCGCGCACCGCGACGGCATGACCGACGGCAGCCATGTCCGCCAGCGTGGTCCAGGCCTGCCCGGTCGCGGGCACCCACTGCCGCGCGTCGGCGCAGATCTCGCAGAGCTCCGGCGGGAGGTCCGTGTCGGCATGCTCGACGGCGCAGGTCCGACAGATCCAGACGGTCATGAGGCGATCCTTGCCGTTTCGTCGGGTGTGCACCAGGTCTTCCCTCCCGTGCTGACGACGCCGGGTCTCAGTCGTAGACACCTTCGATCTGCCACCGCCCACGCTCGACGGCGAGGAGCAGCGCCGGCGTCCCTTCGGGGACGACCTGGACGTAGGCGCGGCGTCGCCCCTGGTCCGACGACCACCAGCGTTCGGTGCCGTGCCACGGCCCCGCCCAGGCGAGCAGCGGGTACTCACCCGCGGCCGACACCGAGATGGTTCCGTCGCGTCGCGCCGTCGGCGGGGGGACCAGCACCCGAGTGGGTGGCGCGCTGGCGGTGCCGCGTGCGTCCACCCGGACGTCGTCACCGGCGGCGTCCACCAGCCGCACGGGCACCGGCTCGGCGGGCACGGTGGCCGGCCACGGGGCGGGCACCTGGCCGGGCCAGGGTGCGTCGGTGCGGCGCAGCGGCACGGTGTCGTCCCCCCAGGCCACCAGCCGGGCGGCGGCGCGCGGGTCCCGCCCGCCCTGCAGCACCGGGACGAGCACCCCCTCGGCGCCGAGCAGGCCCTGCACGCGCAGGGCGGCGCGTCCGGCCTGCGCCTGGCCCCGGAGCGAGCGCCCCCACAGCCCGTCCTGCACCGCACCGGCGGGGCTGACCTCCTGGGCGACCAGCTCGAGACGGGTCAGCGGCGCCGCGGGCGGCCGGCCGCTCCGGCCGGACAGCCATCCCTCGAGCTGCCAGCGCACCCGGTCGGTCAGTTCGGCGGCGGTGGGTGCGCCGTCGATGTTCCAGGTGCGCACCAGCTCGTTACCGTCCTCGGTCCGGGCCCGCACCTCGAGCCGGGCGCAGACGACGCCGCGGCGCAGCATCCGTTCGGCGAGCTGTTCGGCCAGGGCCCGGGCGGCGAAGGCGGCGACGTCGGCCCGTTCCGCGGGCGGGTCGAGCTCGGTGGCGGCCAGCACGTCGTCCTCGGGGCGGCGGGCGGCGGGCGGACGCATGTCGAGCCCACGGGCGAGGCGGTGGGCGATCAGCCCACGGCCGCCGAAGCGGGCGGCGACGTCCCTGGTGGCCAGCGCGGCGAAGGCACCCAGGGTGCGCAGGCCGAGACGGCGCAGCAGATCCACCAGCTCCGCGGTCTCCGCGGCCGCCTGCCGGGTGCTCGCGGCCAGGGTGAGCGCGGCGACGTCCTGCCCGGCGAGGAAGGCGGACGCACCGCCGGTGGGCACGAGCACCCCGGCCCGGGCGGCGAGCATGGCGGCGAGCAGCCCGTCGCCGATGCCCACCTGGCACTCGGCACCGGTCTCGGCGGCCACCGTCCCGACGAGCAGATCGGCCAGGGCGTCCTCCGAGCCCACGTGACGCGCCGGGCCGCGGGCGAGGAAGACGACCATGCCGGGGCGCACGACCAGGGCGTCGGCCACCACGGTCTCCACCGCCTGGACGAGCGGCTCGAACGCACGCGCGTCCCGCACCTGGTCGACGGGCACCAGGACGAGCTCGGGGCACACCTGCTGGGCGCTGCGCCGCCGCATGCCGCGACGCACCCCACCCGCCCGGGCGGCAGCCGAGGCGACGACGACGCCGCGCGCGTCGTGCACCGCGACCGGTACCTGTGGATCCGCCAGTCCCTCGGCGACGGCGGCGGCCACCGGCCAGTCCGGGACCCACAGGACCACCCGGCGCGTGGCGC
>NZ_JBTSDU010000158.1:0-6004 GCF_054605595.1 Georgenia sp.
GGCCCACCGGTGGGAGCGTGCCCGGGCCGAGCAGGAGCAGCTCCTCGAGAAGATCCAGCGCCGCACCGGGTCCATCGCCCAGGACTTGGACAAGGTGTGCGCGGTCCTCACCGAGCTCGGCTACCTCGTGCGCGGCAGCCACGCGGTGGACGCGACCGACCGCGCGGGCACGGACGGCGACGGAGCCGGCGAGACGCCGGGCGGGCACAGCCTCGATCGGCCGAGCGGCGTCACCGCAGATGCCGACCTGGCCGTCAGCGAGCACGGCACATGGCTGGCCCGCCTCTACGCCGAGCACGACCTGCTCCTGGCGCAGTGCCTGCGCTCGGGCGCCTGGGACCACCTGCGGCCCGCCGAACTCGCCGCGATCGTCTCCACCACCGTGTACCAGGCACGCACCGCCGAGCCACCCGGCCCCGGTCCGGTGCCGGGCGGCCGGCACGGCCGCCTGGGGCAGGCACTGGAGGAGACCCTCGCCATCAACGACCACCTGGCCGAGCTGGAACGCCTGCACGGGCTCCCCGCCGGCGAACCCCTCGACACCGGTCTGGTGCGCGCGACGTATCTGTGGGCGGACGGGGATCCCCTCGCCGACGTGCTGCGCGCGGCGGACCTCGGGGCCGGGGACTTCGTCCGGTGGTCCAAGCAGGTCCTGGACGTGCTGGACCAGATCGCCACCGCGGCGCCGGACGTGCGGCTCGCGCAACGGGCCCACGAGGCCATGGGGCTGGTGCGGCGCGGGGTCGTCGCCTGGTCGAGCGTCTGATCGGAACGCAGGAGGCGAGCGGCTGCCAGGTGGCGCAGGTGTCCGGACGGTGACCGGAGCCCGTCCAGGAGCTCGACGGCGGGGAAGCGACGAGGGCTGAGCCCCCGCGTGTCGCCCACACCGACACTCCGACGACACGCCGGTGGTACGCGCCCGGGTCCCACGCGGCCACCTGCGTCATTCCCCCTGACCTGCGCCGTCACCGAGTTGTGATGTCTTGGCCGGGGGCGCTAGGTTCGTGGTCTGTTCCCCGGGCGCCCTCGACACACCGTCGTGCGTGCGAGGGCGCAGGGCAAGCAGTGACCAGGCTCGCGCATCCGATAGAAAACGGCTGGTCCGCCCTCGGGCGGAACATCCGGTCCGAAGGATGCGCGGGTCTGCCGCTTGCCCGCCGGGGGACGGATGTCCACCACGGCGCGGACCGTGCCGCAGCGGCATCTAGACTGAGCTGGTGCCCGGAACCCTCCCCTCTCGCGCATGGACGCTCGTCCTCGCGGTCGCCGGCGGACTGGCGACCGAGACGGCTTTCCCCGCGAAGTCGTGGTGGCCCATGGCGTTCGTCGGCGTCGCCCTGCTGCTCCTGGCCCTGCGGCGTGACAGCGCCCGCTGGGGAGCCGTCGTCGGCTTCACGTTCGGCCTCGCGTTCTTCCTCCCGCACCTGTGGTGGGCGGTCGAGGCGGTGGGCGAGCCCATCGGCTGGCTGGCGCTCTCGGTCGCCGAGGCCGGCGCCATCGCCGCGTTCGGGGCGGCCTGGGCGTGGGTGCGTCGCAGCACATGGCTGAGCAGCCGCACCTGGGCCCGGGTGCTCGCCGCCGCCGTCCTGTGGGTCGCCGTCGAACAGCTCCGGGGCCACTGGCCCTTCGGCGGGTTCCCATGGGGACTGCTGGCCTACTCGCAGAATGACGGTCCACTGGTGCGCCTGGCCGCGCTCGGCGGCACCGTCCTCGTCAGCGCCGCTGTCGTCGCCGTCGGCGCGCTGCTCGCCCTCGTGCTCGCCAACGCCCGACGCCTGCGGATGGGTGCGGCCTCCGCCGCATTCGTCGTCGCCTTCGGGCTGGTGCTCGTGCCGATGACCGTCCCCCTCGGCACCCGGGCCGAGGCCGGCACGCTGAACGTCGGGGCGGTGCAGGGCAACGTCACCAGCCAGGGCGCCGAGTCGATGTCGCAGGCACGGGTGATCGCCGCCAACCACGCCGCCGGCACCGAGGCCCTCCTGGAGCAGGTCGGTCCGGGCGACCTGGACGTGGTCCTGTGGCCCGAGAGCGCCTCCGACATCGACCCGCGCACGGACGCCGACGTCGCCGCCACCGTGGACGCCGCCGCCCGCGCCGTCGACGCGCCGATCCTCCTCGGCACGCAGCGGTTCATCGAGCAGCCCGGTGAGACCCGCACTCGGTACAACGACTACATCCTCTGGCAGCCGGGGGAGGGGAGCGCCGCCTCCTACACCAAGCAGCACCCGGTCCCGTTCGGCGAGTACATGCCCTACCGCGACTTCTTCCGAAGGTTCACCTCGGCGGTCGACCTCATCACCACGGACATGGCGGCCGGCACCGGGACGGCCGTGCTGGAGGTGCCCGTCGACCGGCTCGGCCGCGCCGTACCGCTGGCCACCGCGATCTGCTTCGAGGTGGCTTACGACCAGCTCATCCGCGACGCCGTCCGGGAGGGTGCGGAGCTCATCGTCATCCCCACGAACAACGCCTCCTTCGGGATGACCCAGGAGTCCACGCAGCAGTTGGCCATGTCCCGCTTCCGCGCCGTCGAGCACGGGCGCGCGGTGGTGCAGGTGTCCACCGTCGGGGTCAGCGGCATCATCAGCCCGAACGGGGTGGTGCAGCGGAGCACCGGGCTGTTCACCGCGGAGCGGATGATCGAGACACTGCCGCTACGGACCTCGCTGACCGTCTCGGACCGGCTCGGACAGGCGCCGGCGTGGGCGGTCCAGGGACTCGCCGCCCTTCTGCTGGTGGCCGGCTTCCTCGGAGCGGCGCACGCCCGCCACGACCGGCAGACCTCGGCCCCGCGGTCCCGTGGCCGCGCTGCCGGCCGCACCGCGGGCCCGGCGGCGCGCCGGTCCGGTGGCCGGACGACCGGCCGCGGGGGGCGCATCCCCGTGGGTGGCCGCCGATGAGGACCCTCGTCATCATCCCCACCTACAACGAGCGCGCCTCGCTGCCGGTCGTGATCGCGCGCACCCGGGCGGCGGTGCCGACGGCGGACATCCTCGTCGTCGACGACGCGAGCCCGGACGGCACGGGCGACGTCGCCGACGACGCGGCGGCCCAGGACCCGCACGTGCGGGTGCTGCACCGCACCGGCAAGGAGGGCCTGGGACGTGCCTACGTGTCCGGCTTCGCGTGGGCGCTCGAGCGCGGCTACGAGCTCGTCGTCGAGATGGATGCCGACGGCTCGCACCGCCCGGAGCAGCTTCCCCTGCTGTTGGCCCGCGCCGAGCAGCCCGACGCGCCGGACCTGGTGCTCGGGTCCCGGTGGGTACCGGGCGGCGCCGTCGTGAACTGGCCGGCGAGCCGGCAGCTGCTGTCCCGGGGCGGCAACCGCTACGTCCGGATCCTGCTGGGCCTGGGCGTCGCAGATGCGACGGGTGGCTTCCGCGTGTACCGGGCGGACACGCTGCGGAGACTGCCACTGGGCGAGATCCAGTCGCAGGGGTACTGCTTCCAGGTGGACATGACCTGGCGTGTGCAGCGCGGGGGAGGGCGGACCGCGGAGGTCCCCATCAGCTTCGTCGAGCGCGCGGAGGGGGAGTCGAAGATGAGCCGCGCGATCGTGCTCGAGGCACTGTGGCGCACCACCCTGTGGGGCGTCCAGCACCGATGGGGCCAGCTGCGACGGGTGCTCGGCGGGGCCTCGTGAGGGGCCGCGTGGTCCGTTCCCGCTGGGCCGCACGAGACACGAGGGCCCACCTGGAACTCGGTTCCGGGCGGGCCCTCGTGGACGGGGTATCAGGCGCTGCGACGGCGCAACTCACCGGAGCGCAGCAGCGCGAGCCGCTCCTCCAGGAGCACCTCGAGGTCCGCGATGGTGCGGCGTTCGAGCAGCATGTCCCAGTGCGTACGCGGCGGCTTGACCGCCTTCTTGGGCTCGGGCTTGGTCGCGTCGAGGAGGAGAGCCTCCTTCCCGCACCGGCACTCCCACACCGGCGGCACGTCCGCGTCGACCGAGAACGGCAGGTGGAACGTGTGCCCGTCCGGACAGGTGTACTCAGCCTGGAACCGTGGGGCGAAGTCGACGCCCTCGTCGTTCTCCATGCTGTTGGCACCGATCTTCATCCCGCGCAATGACCGTTCTGCCATGTGCTTCTCCCTCGATCGTCATGTCCTGGCGGTGCAGTGGACCCGCCGGTCTGTGGCGGGTCCGACACGTCCGCCACCTACGGTTGCCATCTTGTTCAACGTCTTGACCCCTCACCGTGTTCCGGTGAGAATGTGACCGACCTGTGAGGTGTGTCGCTCACGCTCGTGCCGCGGCTCGGAATCGCGGGCGCCGCCCCCCGCCGCTGGTTTGCGGCACGCTGGACATCTCGTCCACCGGTCAGGGAGTCTGGCCATGACCGACGTCGGCGTAGTGCAGTCGATCAGCGTACGCCACCGAGCGGCTGCCGTCCTGCTCAGTGCGCGGATCCGCGTCGTCGCGCCCGTCACATCACGAGCCGTGACACACCGGCGGGCGACGACGCGGCCGGCTGGCCCCGCGGTCGCGCGCCCGCGGCCATGGCGCCTGCTGAGCGGATCGCCGCGATGACCGAGCACGGCCACGACGCGTTCGTCGGGCGGCTGCGCGCCGCCGGGTGCGTGGACGCCGAGGACGAGGCGCGGCTGCTCCTCGCCGAGTCCCGGTCGGAGGCCGAGCTGGCGGCCATGGTCGAGCGGCGGGCCGGGGGAGTCCCGCTCGAGCACGTGCTCGGCTGGGCCGAGTTCTGCGGGCTCCGCCTCGTCGTCGCCCCGGGCGTGTTCGTCCCGCGCCGGCGGACCGAGCACCTCGTGCGGGAGGCCGTCCGGCGCGTGCGACCGGGCGCGGTGGTGGTGGACCTGTGCTGCGGCGCGGGCGCGATCGGCGCCGCCCTGCTGGCCGCCGTCGGGCCGCTCACCCTGCACGCGACGGACCTCGACCCGGCCGCGGTCGCGTGCGCGCACCGGAACCTCGCCGGCCCCGGCGTGCACGTCCACGAGGGCGACCTCTACGCGCCGCTGCCGGCGGAGCTGCGGGGCCAGGTGGACGCAGTGGTGGCGAACGTGCCGTACGTGCCCACCGACGCGCTCGCGCTGATGCCGCGCGAGGCCCGGCTGTACGAGGCTCGGCTCGCCCTGGACGGCGGCCCGGACGGCCTGGACGTCTTCCGCCGGGTCATCGCGGAGGCGTCGGACTGGCTGCGCCCCGGCGGCTTCCTCCTCACGGAGCTGTCCGAGAGGCAGGTCCAGGCAGCGACCGCCGTCGTGCGGCTGGCCGGGCTCACCGTCGACCTGAGCCGCTCGGGTGAGTCGGGGGCGACCGTCCTGTGCGCCACCAGGGCGGTTCCGGACTCATCGGGGGACGATCCGGCAGACACCGTTGCCCGCCGACGGGCGCGCTGGGCAGGGCCGGTTCCCCGTGGCACGATCGGGTGAGTGACCACCCCCGCCGAGGAGCATCACCTGCGCGACCTCACCCGCCTGCGCCGCGTCCGCGACCGGATGGACCGCGAGTACGCCCGGCCGCTCGACGTCGAGGCGCTCGTCCGCGGTGCGCACATGTCGGCCGGGCATCTCAGCCGTCAGTTCCGCCTCGTGCACGGCGAGTCGCCCTGTGCATACCTGATGACCAGGCGCATCGAGCGCGCCATGGCGCTGTTGCGCCGTGGGGACCTGGGCGTCACCAAGATCTGCTTCACGGTCGGCTTCTCGTCGTCTGGCACCTTCGGCACGCGCTTCACGGAGTCGGTCGGGATCCCACCGAGCCGCTACCGGAACCAGGCCGGTCCGGCGACGGCGGAGCCGCCGTCGTGCCTGACGAAGCAGGTCACCAGGCCGATCAGGAATCGGAAAGCGCGGTTCGTGGTACCGCACCTGACGTGATGCCCATGGACGTCACCATTCATTGCGCGTTCCTCCCACAGGCCGATCCCGACGCCGCGTTGACGTGCGACCGCGACACCCTCGGGTTCGAGGTCCGCAACGACGTCGGGTACGACGGTATGCGGTGGATCATGGTCGGCCCGCCGAACCAGCCGGGCACGTC
>NZ_JBTSDU010000159.1:0-5915 GCF_054605595.1 Georgenia sp.
GGCGGGTAGATTCGGCCCCATGCCGCGCACGATCAAGCTGGCAGTGGTGGCAGGCGACGGCATCGGGCCCGAGGTGGTCGCGGAAGGCCTGAAGGTCCTCGACGTGGCGCTCGCCGGCTCCGACGTGAGCGTCGAGCGCACCGAGTTCGAGCTCGGCGCCGTCCGGTGGCACCGCACCGGGGAGACCCTCACCGATGCCGACCTCGACACCATCCGCGAGCACGACGCCATCCTGCTCGGCGCCATCGGCGACCCGACCGTGCCCTCCGGCGTGCTCGAGCGCGGCCTGCTGCTGAAACTGCGTTTCGCGCTCGACCACTATGTCAACCTGCGCCCCTCGCGCCTGTACCCCGGCGTACCCACCCCGCTGGCGAACCCTGGCGACGTCGACTTCGTCGTCGTCCGTGAGGGCACCGAGGGCCCGTACGTCGGCAACGGCGGGGCCATCCGCGTCGGTACCCCGCACGAGGTCGCCAACGAGGTCTCGGTCAACACCGCGTTCGGCGTCGAGCGCGTCGTCCGGGACGCCTTCGAGCGTGCCCAGGCCCGGCCCCGCAAGAAGCTCACGCTCGTGCACAAGCACAACGTCCTCGTCCACGCCGGCCACCTGTGGCGCCGCACCGTCGAGGCCGTCGCCGTCGCGTACCCAGAGGTCGCCGTCGACTACCTCCACGTCGACGCCGCCACGATCTTCCTGGTCACCGACCCGGCCCGGTTCGACGTCATCGTGACCGACAACCTCTTCGGCGACATCCTCACGGACCTTGCCGCCGCCATCACCGGCGGCATCGGCCTGGCGGCGTCCGGGAACATCAACCCCGCGCGCACCACGCCGTCGATGTTCGAGCCGGTCCACGGCTCCGCGCCCGACATCGCCGGCCAGGGCAAGGCCGACCCGACCGCGACCGTCCTGTCCGTCGCGCTCATGCTCGACCACCTCGGGCTGACCGAGCCGGCGGCGGCCATCGCCGCCGCTGTCACCGCGGACATCGCCGAGCGGGACGGCACCCCGCGCACCACGAGCACCGTCGGCGACACCCTCGCCGACCGGGTGCGCACCCACGTCACGGCCTGACCGGCCCGCACGGACGCCGCATCACCACCCCGGGCGACGCTCGCCCGACGCCCGCCGGCCACGCCGGTGGGCGTCTCGGCGCTACCGTCGTCCCAGCACACACCTCTCGAGAAGGTCATCGACATGAGTACTGCCGCCCCGACGTCGACCCTCACCGGTCCGACCGCCGCCGAGCTCGCCCCCGCCGCCCAGCTCGCCGCCCGCTTCCCGCTGACCGCCAGCGACCACCCGGCGACGGCGGAGCAGCACGCCGCCGTCATGGGCGACCTGAAGTTCGGCGTCGCGTTCACGGACCACATGGCCCGCGCGTCCTGGACGCCCCAGGAGGGCTGGCACGGCCACCGGGTCGAGGCGTTCGGGCCGCTCACGATGTCGCCGGCGGCCGCCGTCCTGCACTACGGGCAGGAGGCCTTCGAGGGGCTCAAGGCGTACCGCCACGCCGACGGCTCCGTCTGGACGTTCCGGCCCGGCTTCAACGCCGCCCGCCTGGCCGCGTCCGCCCACCGCCTCGCGCTGCCGCAGCTGCCCGAGGAGGACTTCGTCGCCTCCCTCGCGGCGCTGGTCGCCGCCGACGAGCGCTGGGTCCCCGGGGTCGCCGGTGCGAGCCTGTACCTGCGCCCGTTCATGATCGCCACCGAGCCGTTCCTCGGCGTGCGCTCGGCGCACGAGATCGAGTACCTGGTCATCGGCTCGCCGGTCGGCCCGTACTTCGCGCACGGGTTCCAGCCGGTGGACATCTGGGTGGCGCAGGACTACCACCGTGTCGGCCGGGGCGGCATGGGGGCGGCGAAGACGGGCGGCAACTACGCGGCGTCGCTGCTGCCCCAGCAGGAGGCGTACCACAAGGGCTTCGAGCAGGTGTGCTTCCTCGACGCCGCCACGGGCACCCACATCGAGGAGCTCGGCGGGATGAACATGGTCGTCGTCGACGCCGACGGCAGCGTCCGCACCCCGGCGCTGACCGGCACCATCCTCGAGGGCGGCACGCGGGCCGCGATCCTGCAGCTCCTGCGTGACGGCGGCCGCGAGGTGCGCGAGGAGACGATCGTGCTCGACGAGATGCTGGAGCAGATCCGTTCCGGACAGGTGGTGGAGACGTTCGCGTGCGGTACGGCCGCCGTCATCACGCCCATCGGCCGGCTCGCCGGGGAGGGCTTCGACGCCACGGTCGGCGACGGCGCCCCCGGGCAGATCACCAAGGAGCTGTATGCGACGCTCACCGACATCCAGTACGGACGCCGCCAGGATCCCCACGACTGGATGTACCGCCTGGCCTAGCCGGCGGTGCCACATCTCGGGCCGTGGTAGGCGCGCGGCCCGTGATGTGGCACACTGGCCCGCATGACGTACTCCCAGCTGATTATCGGCTAGCGCATCGGGCACACCCGCCTGATGCGCAGACCTCCCGTACCACGGGGGGTTTTTTTGTTGCCGGGGCCACCCCTCCCGGCGACGTAGCCGGCGGGAGAGGCCCGGCGGCGACCGATACCGGCACCACCCCGTCGGCCTAGGCTGGGATGCGTCGAGGAGCACGGTTCGGCCGAGGTCCGGCCGAGCAGCAGAGCGGGTCGACCGCCGGCCCGAACAGCATCGTCGGCCGAGCACGGCCGCAGCAGGCCCGTGCCGGCCAGTCCGAGGAGACCAGCATGTCCAACACCGCCGCCCCCGACGGGCTCAGCCGGGCGCAGCCCGCCGAGTTCGCCCATCCGCACGGCGACGCGTCGGACGGCGTCGCCGTCCAGATCTACGACACCACGCTGCGCGACGGTGCCCAGCAGGAGGGCATGAACCTCTCGGTGGCGGACAAGCTCGCCATCGCCCCGCTGCTCGACGAGCTCGGCGTCGGCTACATCGAGGGTGGCTGGCCCGGTGCCATCCCGAAGGACACCGAGTTCTTCGCCCGCGCGGCCAAGGAGCTCGAGCTCCACCACGCGCGCCTGGCCGCCTTCGGCGCCACGTGCAAGGCCGGCTCCCGGCCGGCGGACGACCCGCAGGTGCAGGCGCTCGTGGCCTCCGAGGCCCCGGTCATCACGCTCGTCGCCAAGAGCGACATCCGGCACGTCGAGCGTGCGCTGCGCACCGACGGCGCCGAGAACCTGCGCATGGTGGGGGACACGGTGCGCCACCTGGTGGGCCTGGGCCGCGAGGTCATCCTGGACGCCGAGCACTTCTTCGACGGCTACCGCTTCGACCCCGCCTACGCCCTGCAGGTGGTGCGCACCGCGTTCGACGCCGGCGCCGCCACCGTGGTGCTGTGCGACACAAACGGCGGCATGCTGCCGCAGTGGGTGACGGCGGTGGTCGGCGAGGTCCGCGCCGCCACCGAGGGCCGCCTCGGCATGCATGCCCACAACGACTCCGGCTGTGCCGTCGCGAACACCCTCGCTGCCGTCACCGCGGGCGCCGCCCACGTCCAGGGCACCGTCAACGGCTACGGCGAGCGCACCGGGAACGCGGACCTGCTCACCTGCGCGGCCAACCTCGAGCTCAAGCTCGACAGCCCCGTGCTGGTCGGGGACGGGCTGACCGAAGCCAGCCGGATCGCCCATGCCATCTCCGAGATCACCAACATCAGCCCGTACGGCCGCCAGCCGTACGTGGGGGCGTCGGCCTTCGCGCACAAGGCCGGCCTGCACGCGAGCGCCATCCGCGTCGACCCGGACCTGTACCAGCACATCGACCCGCGCGCCGTCGGCAACGACATGCGGATGCTCGTCTCCGAGATGGCCGGCCGCGCCTCCGTCGAGCTCAAGGGCCGCGAGCTCGGCTTCGACCTCGCGGGCCAGGCGGACCTCCTCGGCCGGGTCACCCAGCAGGTGAAGGACGCCGAGGCGCAGGGATACACCTACGACGCGGCGGACGCCTCCTTCGAGCTCCTCCTGCGTGAGGAGATCGACGGTCGCGCCCCCCGCTACTTCGACGTCGAGAGCTGGCGCGCCTTCGCCGAACACCGCCCCGGCGCCGCCAACCCCGATGCCGAGGCCACCGTGAAGCTGCGCACCGGCCGGGGGCGGATCGTCACCACCGGCGAGGGCAACGGGCCGGTGAACGCGCTCGACGCCGCCCTGCGCGGCGCCCTCGTGGGCACGTACCCCGAGATCGAGGACTTCGAGCTCATCGACTACAAGGTCCGCATCCTCGACTCCCAGCAGGGCACCGACGCCATCATCCGGGTGCTCATCGAGACCTCCGACGGCGGTCAGAGCTGGTCGACCGTCGGGGTCGGCTCCAACATCATCGAGGCGAGCTGGGAAGCACTGACCGAGTCGATGGTGTGGGGCCTGCTGCACCACGGCGTCGAGCCGCGCTGACGCCGTCGGCCCCGGCGCTCGCGACCCGGCCCCGGCGCTCGCGACCCGGCCCCGGCGCCGACGACCGATGCCGGCGGGTACGGTGAGAGACCGGTCACGTGCGCACCGCTGGCCGCCGTACGCGTCCTAGGCTGGTGCCATGCATGGTGAGTACAAGGTCCCGGGCGGCAAGCTCGTCGCGGTCGACGTCGAGGTGGAGGACGGCCGGCTGACCAGCCCGCGCTTGTCCGGCGACTTCTTCCTCGAGCCCGAGTCCGCCCTCGAACGCATCGACGCCGCCCTCGAGGGGATGCCCGCGGACTCCTCCGCCGACCAGTTCTCGCGCGCCATCTCCGCAGCGGTCGACCACACGGTCGCGTTCGTCGGCTTCAGCCCCGACGCCGTCGGCATCGCGGTGCGCCGGGCCCTCGGGCACGCGACGAGCTGGGCTGACCACACGTTCGACGTCATCCACTCCGGGCCGCTGTCCCCCGCCGTACACGTCGCCCTCGACCAGGTCATCTCCGAGGAGGTCGCGGCCGGGCGGCGTGGGCCGACCATGCGCATCTGGGAGTGGGACGCCCCCCTGGTGGTGATCGGCTCCTTCCAATCGGTCCGGAACGAGGTCGACACCGAGGCGCTGCAGCGTCACGGGATGATGGTGGTGCGGCGCGTCTCGGGCGGTGGCGCGATGTTCATGGAGGCAGGCAACTGCATCACGTACTCGATCGTGGTGCCGAGCTCGCTGGTGGAGGGCCTCAGCTTCGAGCGGTCCTACGCCTTCCTGGACGACTGGGTGCTGGGTGCGCTCGCCGACGTCGGTGTCAACGCCCGCTATGTCCCGCTCAACGACATCGCCTCCGACCAGGGCAAGATCGGCGGCGCCGCACAGAAGCGGTTCGCGAGCGGTGTCGTCCTGCACCACGTGACGATGAGCTACGACATCGACGCGGACAAGATGCTCGACGTGCTGCGCATCGGCCGCGAGAAGATGTCGGACAAGGGCACCAAGAGCGCCAACAAGCGGGTGGACCCGATGCGTTCGCAGACCGGCATGACCCGCGAGGCCATCATCGACGCGTTCATCGCGTACTTCGAGAGTCGGTACGACACCCGGCGCTCGGACTACACCCCCGCCGAGCTGGAGCGGGCACGCGAGCTTGTGGAGACGAAGTTCCTCTCCGACGAGTGGACCTACCGGGTGCCGTAGCCGCTCCGCGGAGCGGGTCGACGGCGCTCAGGCGCCGCCCGCCGGCCGCGCACCGAAGACGGCCGTCCCCACGCGCACCAGGGTCGCGCCCGCGGCGACGGCGATCTCGAGGTCGCCGCTCATGCCCATGCTGAGCTCGCGGGCCTCGCCCGTGCCGGGGTGGCCGGCGGCGAGGACCTGCTCGCGCACCGTCGCGAGGGCCTCGTAGGAGGCCCGGACGACGGCGACGTCGGGCGTGTTGGCGCCAATCGTCATGAACCCGCGCAGCCGCAGGTGGGGCAGCGCCCCGACGGCGGCGGCGAGATCCGGGGCGACGGCCGGGGCGACCCCGGCCTTGGTC
>NZ_JBTSDU010000160.1:0-5799 GCF_054605595.1 Georgenia sp.
CCGGCGGACGGGTGTCGGTGGACTGCAGGAACAGTTCCACGCGCGTCTCCGCCTGGAGGTGGTGCCCGAACAGGTACGGCGAGTTGGCGCCGAGCGCGAGCTGCGGCCCGGCGAGCACCTGGGCCGCGTTCCAGTACCGGGCGAACATGCCGGGGCGTACCTGCAGGTGCAGCTGCACCGACGTGCACGCGGCCTCGACCGCGATCGTGTCGGACGTCATCTCCAGCCGCTCCGCACCGGCGATGTCCAGCAGGATGTCCTCCCGCCGTGCGGACAGCACGGCCTGGTCGAGGAGCCGGTAGCGCGCACTGTCCGAGAACCAGGAGAAGCCGGGCTCGGGCGCCGGGAGCGTGGGCAGGATGCCCACCATGACGATCCGTGAGCCCAGGTCGCCGGCCCGGTCGCTCGCCCGGTTCAGGCTCTTGCGCAGCGCCGCCTCGAGTGCGCGGAGGGACTGGCCGTCGATGCGCCGCGGATCGACGTTCAGCTCGATGTTGAACCGGCCCAGCTCGGACTGGTACCGCAGGTCGTCGATGTGCTCGAGCACCTCCGCGTTGTTCATCGCCGGCGCGAGATCGCCGTCCACGAGGTTCAGTTCGATCTCGAGCCCCGTGCGCCACTCGTCCTCCACGAACGAGCCGGCGTCCAGCATGCGCTCGAGAGCATCGAGGCAGCGCCGGATCGCCCGGCGGTGCCGGGTGTGGTCGGCGCGCGTGTACACCTTGGCCTGGACGTCTTGGCCCATCCTGCACATCTTCCCGGTCGCGGTGGGCACGTCGGTCGAGCGTGCCCGCTCCAGCATGGGCCGTGCACCGTCTCGGTGCACGTGGGACCCCGATCGGGCGACAATAGGAACGATGGACGACACCGAACGCCGGCCGCGGCGCCGCTGGGCGTGGTGGCACCGCCAGAGCACCACCACACGTCGGGTGGCGCGCACCACGGCGACCCTGCTCGTGACCGGCCTGCTCGCGGCCGCCGTCGGTGTCTCCTCGGCCGGCACGCACTCCTCGCTCGGCCCGCACGAGGCGGAGTACGAGGTCACGCTCGACCGGGAGATCACGGTGGGGCTCGGCCCGCTCGGCGCCGTCATCCTCGACTCACCCCTGCCCTGGCCGCTCGGCGTGCGGGTCCAGGTCGCCGAGATCCCGAGCGCCCTGCAGCTCGCCGGCAGCCCGACCTCGGGCCTGCTCGCCGATCTGCAGGCCTACGGCCAGCTCTTCGGGCAGCCGGCGGTGGCCCTGGCCGATCCCGTGCGTGGCCTGGTCACCGACGCGCTCGGCCGCACGGCCGTGCTGTGGTCGCTGATGCTCGTCATGATCGCCGCCGGCCGGCTGGCCTCGCGCGGGCGGCTCCGCGACGAGCTGCGTGGTGCGCTCGCCCGGCCCGGGGTGGCCCCGCTGGTGGGCGCGGTCGTCGTCGCCGTCGTCGCCGCGGTGGTGGTGCCCACGACGACGACGCCGTACCGGGCCACCGGCTACAGTCCCGCCGTGCTGGCCGGGACCCCGGCGGAGGGCGCCCGGATCACCGGCCGCCTCGCGGATCTCATCGAGACGTACGGCCCGGTGGTGAAGGACGCCTATCTCGGCAACGAGCGCTTCTACGACACCGCGGCGGCCGCCCTCGCCGCGGAGTACGCGGCCGATCCCGAGGCTCGGGCCCCGCACCCGGAGACCTTCCCGCGCTTCCTGCTGCCGGGTCCGGCCACGGGCCGGGACCTGCACCCGCCGGCCGTGGCCGCGGACGGCGTCACCGACCCCGTCACGCTGCTGCTCGTCTCGGACATGCACTGCAACGTCGGGATGGCGCGCCTGGTCGCCACCGCCCTCGAGCACTCCGGCGCGGAGGTGCTGCTGGACGCCGGTGACACGGTGATGTCCGGGACGTCCGTGGAGTCCTACTGCGTCAACGCCATCGCCGCCGCCGTGCCCCAGGGCATCCCGGTGGTGGTGTCGACGGGCAACCACGACTCCGTCACGACGGCGCAGCAGGAGCGCGACGCCGGGTGGACCGTGCTGTCGGGCGACCCCGTCGAGGTGGCCGGGATCCGCGTCCTTGGGGAGACGGACCCCACCCTCACCGCCGTGGGGTCCGGCACGCGCCCGGAGCGGGCGGAGACCATCCCCGAACTGGGCACCCGCCTGGCCGATGTCGCCTGCGCGCAGGCCGACGGCGGCGACCCCGTCGACATCCTCCTGGTCCACAACCCCCGGGTGGGCGGGCCCACGCTCGACGCCGGGTGCGCGCGGCTGCAGCTCTCGGGGCACTGGCACCGCACCGAGGGGCCCCGGGTCGTGGGTCGCGGTGTGCGCTACGTGAGCACGTCCAGCGGCGGCGGCGCGGGCGGCGGGGTGACGGTCGGGCCGCTCACCGGGGACGCGGAGCTCACCGTGCTGCGCCTCGACCGCGACACCGGCGAGGCGCTGGACTACCGCCGGATCCAGGTCCGCACGGATGCGAGCGTGACGCTCGGGCCGTGGCGCACCTTCCCCACGGTGCCCGACTCCGAGCCGGCGGCCGGGTCCGAGCAGACCGATCCTGCGGGTGTGCCGGAGGCCACCGACGAGGTGTCCGGGCCCGTCGACGGCGCACCGGAGCCCGCCGACGTCGCGCCCGTCCCCTGACCGCCCGTCCGCTGACCGCCCGTCCTCTGACGGCCCGTCCCCTGACCGCCCATCCTCTGACGGCCCGTCCCCTGACCGCCCATCCTCTGACGGCCCGTCCGATGACCGCCCGGCGCCGGGGGACGCGGGCTCAGGCCAGCGCGGGCGAACCGAGCGCGGCGGGCACGTGGGTGCCGTGGCCGGCGTCCACCAGCGCGGAGCGGACCTTCTCGGCGGCGGCGTCGAGCTCGGCGGCGGGCAGGTCCGGGCGGGCGTTGCCGAACCGTAGCGAGGCCTCGTCCCAGGCGGGCAGCACGTGCAGGTGCAGGTGCTCGACCTCGAAGCCGGCGACGAGTACGGCCGCCCGGGGCGAGCCGAACGCCGCCTGCTGCGCCTGGCCGATCGTCTTCGCCACGAGGGCGAGGTGCGCGAGCACGTCGTCGGGCGCCTCCGTGTACTGAGCGATCTCCGCGCGGGGCACCACGAGCATGTGCCCGTCCGTGATGGGGGCGATGGTCGAGAAGACCGTGCAAACGTCGTCGGCCCAGACGAACCGCCCGGGGATCTCGCCGGCCATGATCTTGCTGAAGACAGTGCTCATGCCGGCCATCCTGGCACGGCCCGATCAGTCGGTGCGGGGCGCGGCGATCTGTGCGGCCAGGTGGCCGCCGCCGTACCCGTTGTCGATGTTCACCACACCCACCCCGGGTGCGCAGGAGTTGAGCATCGTGAGCAGCGCGGCGAGCCCCTCGAAGCTCGACCCGTACCCCACCGAGGTCGGCACGGCGACGACGGGCGCCGGCACCAGGCCGGCGACGACTCCCGGCAGCGCCCCGTCCATCCCCGCGACGACGACGATCGCGGCCGCCCGCCGCAAGGTGCCCACGCGGCCCAGGATCCGGTGCAGCCCGGCGATCCCGACGTCGACGACCAGCTCGGTGCGCCGGCCCAGGTAGCGGGCGGTCAGTTCCGCCTCGCGCGCGACCGGGAGGTCGGATGTGCCGGCGCAGGCCACCACCACCAGCCCGCCGGTGGGCTCCGGCGGGGTCGGGGGCCAGGCGAGCAGCCGGGCCTCCCGGTCGTGGTGGGCGTCGGGCAATACGTCGAGGACGGCGGCCGCCCGCTCCTCGTCGGCACGCGTGAAGAGCGTGGACGGCAGCGCGCGTCCGGTACCGGCCGTCGCGTGGTGCTGGGCGAGTGCCGCCGCGATCGCGCGCAGCTGCGCGGGGGACTTGCCCTCGCAGAAGACGGCCTCGGGGTAGCCGCGCCGCGTGGCGCGGTCGTGGTCGAGCTCGGCGACGCCGGGGACCTCGCCGTCGTGGTCGAGCGCGGTGAGACGGGGCGCCCCGCCGTCGCGGGGGGCCGGCCCCGTCAGCGGCCGGGGCTCAGCCACGCGTCTGGAGCTGGAGCAGGGGCAGGGTGAAGGCGCCCGACTGGATGCCCCTGAGGTCCACGGTCACGAACCGGAACCCGGCGTCCCGCACGCCGCGGTCCAGGGCTTGGCGCACGTCCTCGTCGACGGCGCGCGCGATCTCCGCCGTGGGGAGCTCGATACGGGCGATCTCGCCGTGGTGGCGCACCCGTGCGTCGGAGAACCCGAGCTCGCGCAGCACCTCCTCGGCCCGCTCGATCTGCCGCAGCTTCGCCGGCGTCACGGCCTCGCCGTGGGGTATGCGCGACGCCAGGCAGGGGGCGGCGGGCTTGTCCGCGACCGGTAGCTCGATCGCCCGGGCCACCTGACGCACCTGCGCCTTGGTCAGGCCGGCGGCCGCGAGTGGGCGGAGCACCCGATGATTCGTCGCGGCCCGCGAACCGGGACGGTCGGGCCGTCGGGCGTCGTCGGCGTTCTCCCCGTACGCGACCGCCGCGAGGCCGTGGGCCGCCACGACGTCGTCGGAGATCCGGGTGAACAGCTCGTCCTTGCAGAAGAAGCACCGGTCGACGCCGTTGCGCACGTACTCGGGGTTCTCCCCCTCGTGCGTGGTGACCTCGATCACCCGGGCGCCGACGAACCGTGCCGTCTGGTGCGCGAGTGCCCGCTCGGAGCGGGCCAGGGACGCTGACACGCCGAGCAGCGCAACGACGTTCCCGGCACCGAGCGTGCGCACGGCCAGCGCCAGGAGCACGGCCGAGTCGACACCGCCGGAGTAGGCCACGCCCAGGGGTGCGGCGTCCGTCAACTCGGCGCCCACGGCGTCGGCCAGGGCGCGGGTGTCCCCGCTGAGCAGGTCGGAGCGGGCGACCACGTGGTTCCTCCTGTATCGGGTGATGCTGGGTCAGACTACGTCGTTGCTCCGCTCCGGCCTCCGGCGGCGTTGAGCGCCGGCGGAGCAGGTGATCGTGGTGCGCGTGCGGTGCGGGCGGGACCGGTCGATCTGGCGCGGTGCCGCCGTGGTGGGTGCGGTCAGCAGGATCTCCGCCGACCCCGGGCGCGGGGCCCGCTCACCCGGTGGTCCGATGAGAACAGTTCGACCCTCGAACCGCCAAGCCGTTGCCACGAGTTGCGGGCTGTGTGCTGTCGTGGCCGGTCCGGCCCGTCACACGTGGCCGACCCGGCACCACGTCTCCGCAGGTGACCGACCCCGTTGGCGCGGACCCGCGGTGCAGGCCGCCGGTGCGGCGCCCGATAGTCTGGATGCCGGTGGCCGGCAGGACCGTGCCGGAGCCCTTCACCATGCGGGAACGACGAGGAGGTGGGGGCCGGTGGGGCACGACGGCCGCGGCGACAGCTCCACAGAACCCGGGACCACCGACGACGGGTCGGGCCCGGCCCCGGGGGGCCGTCGGCGCAGTTCGCCGACCATCTACGACGTCGCTCAGGCCGCGGGCGTGGCACCGTCGACCGTCTCGCGCACCTTCTCCCGCCCCGGTCGGGTCAACTCCGACACTGCGGCCCGCATCCGCGCGGTGGCCGCCGAGCTCGGCTACCGCACCAACCCGATGGCCCGCGCCCTGTCCACCACCCACTCGGGACTGCTGGCGCTCGCGGTCCCGGACATCACCAACCCGGTCTACTTCGAGATCATCAACGGTGTGCAGGACGAGGCAGCCGATGCCGGGTACACCGTGGTGCTCGTCGACTCCCGCGAGTCCGACCGTCGCGAGCGGGAGGCGCTCGAGCGGGCCCTGCCGATCGTCGAGGGCATCGTGCTCGGCACGTCACGGATGTCGGACGCGGCCATCCGCATGATCGCCA
>NZ_JBTSDU010000161.1:0-5738 GCF_054605595.1 Georgenia sp.
CCCCCCCCGCGGGGGTGGCGACGGCAGTCAGGACGAGTGCTTCTTGGCCGCCCGGGCCGCGGCCCGGCGCTGCTCCCGGTTGCCCGCCGCCCCGGTGTCCGTCTCGTCACCGGTCGGTGTGGCGGGCTCGGCCTCTGCGCTGACCCCGGTCGGGACGGTGCCGTCCAGGGCGGAGGCGGAGTACGAGAGCTTGGTCGGCCGCGTCGGCTCCTCAAGACCGAGGAGGTCCGCCGTCGGAGCCGCCGCCGCCGGTGCGGGCGTGCCGGCCGCCGGGGCCGCCGCACCACCGAGCTGGGGCGCGTGCGCCGCCGTCACCGCCGCCGAGGCTGCCGTGACCATCGGTGCCCCGCCCGCGGCGTCGGGCGCCTCGGCCCGCTTCACCTCGAGGTTGAAGAGGTAGCGGACCGACTCCTCCTTGATGGCTTCGTTCATCGCCTGGAAGAGGTCGAAGCCCTCCCGCTGGTACTCCACGAGCGGGTCGCGCTGGGCCATCGCCCGCAGGCCGATGCCCTCCTTGAGGTAGTCCATCTCGTAGAGGTGCTCGCGCCACTTGCGGTCGAGCACGGACAGCACGACGCGGCGCTCGAGCTGACGCACGACGTCCTCACCGAGCTCCTCCTCGCGGGCCTCGTAGGCCAGGTGGATGTCCGACCGGAGCTCGGTGACCAGCATCTCCGACGTCACGCGCGTCACGTTGCCGGCCTCCTCCACCACGTCCTCGATCGTGATGGAGGCCGGGTACGTCGTCTTGATCTCGGCCCACAGCGCCTCGAGGTCCCACGCCTCCGGCGCCCCCTCGGCGGTGTACTCCGCCACGAGGCCCTCCACGACGTCGTCGAGGAATGCCTGGATCTGGGTCTCGAGGTCCTCGCCGGCGAGGACCCGGCGGCGCTCGTCGTAGACGACCTCACGCTGGCGGGAGAGGACGTCGTCGTACTTCAGGACGTTCTTGCGGATCTCGAAGTTGCGCGCCTCGATCTGCGACTGGGCGCTGGCGATGCCCTTGGAGACGAACTTGTGCTCCAGCGGCATGTCGTCGGGGTAGGACGCGCCGTCCATCACCCGCATGGCCAGGCCGGAGTTGAACAGCCGCATGAGGTCGTCCTCGAGGGACAGGTAGAACCGGGACTCGCCCGGGTCGCCCTGACGGCCGGAGCGGCCGCGCAGCTGGTTGTCGATCCGGCGGGACTCGTGTCGCTCGGTGCCGAGCACGTACAGCCCACCCAGCGCCACGACCTCGTCGTGCTCGGCCGCCACCGCGCGCTTCGCCGTCTCGAGGGCGGCGGGCCACGCCGCCTCGTACTCCTCGGGCGTCTCGGTGGGGTCCAGGCCACGCGTCTTGAGCTCGACGATCGCGATGAACTCGGCGTTGCCGCCGAGCATGATGTCGGTCCCGCGGCCGGCCATGTTCGTCGCGACGGTCACCGCGCCCTTGCGTCCCGCCATCGCGACGACGGCGGCCTCGCGCTCGTGCTGCTTGGCGTTGAGGACCTCGTGCGGGACGCCCTTCTTCTTCAGCTGCGACGAGAGCACCTCGGACTTCTCCACGCTCGTGGTGCCGACCAGCACTGGCTGGCCCTTCGCGTGCCGCTCGGCGATGTCCTCGACGATCGCCGAGTACTTCTGGACCACGCCCTTGTAGATGAGGTCGGAGCGGTCGAGACGCTGCATCGGCATGTTCGTGGGGATCGGCACCACGCCGATCTTGTAGGTGCCGGAGAACTCCGCCGCCTCGGTCTCGGCGGTGCCGGTCATGCCGGCGAGCTTGCCGTAGAGGCGGAAGTAGTTCTGCAGGGTGATGGTGGCCAGCGTCTGGTTCTCCGCCTTGATCGCCACCCCCTCCTTGGCCTCGATCGCCTGGTGCATGCCCTCGTTGTAGCGGCGCCCGGCCAGCACGCGGCCGGTGTGCTCGTCGACGATGAGGACCTCGCCGTTCTTGACGATGTAGTCCTTGTCCTTCTTGAACAGCTCCTTGGACTTGATGGCGTTGTTGAGGAAGCCGATCAGCGGGGTGTTGAGGGACTCGTAGAGGTTCTCGATGCCGAGGTAGTCCTCGACCTTCTCGATGCCGGGCTCGAGGACGCCGATGGTGCGCTTCTTCTCGTCGACCTCGTAGTCCTCCTCGCGCACGAGACGGCGGGCGACCTTCGCGAACTCGCCGTACCACTTGTTGACGTCGCCGCTGGCGGGGCCGGAGATGATCAGCGGGGTCCGGGCCTCGTCGATGAGGATCGAGTCGACCTCGTCGACGATGGCGAAGTGGTGGCCGCGCTGGACCAGGTCGGCGGTGGCCCAGGCCATGTTGTCGCGCAGGTAGTCGAACCCGAACTCGTTGTTCGTGCCGTAGGTGATGTCCGCGGCGTACTCCTCGCGGCGCTGCGCCGGGGTCTGGCCGGAGAGGATGGTCCCGGTCGTCATGCCCAGGAAGCGGTGGACGCGGCCCATGAGCTCGGACTGGTAGCCGGCGAGGTAGTCGTTGACCGTGACGATGTGGACGCCGTTGCCCGTCAGCGCGTTGAGGTAGCTGGGGAGGGTGGCGACGAGCGTCTTGCCCTCACCGGTCTTCATCTCGGCGATGTTGCCCAGGTGCAGGGCGGCGCCGCCCATCACCTGCACGCGGTAGTGCCGCTGACCCAGCGTGCGGGTGGCCGCCTCGCGCACCGTCGCGAACGCCTCGGGCAGGAGGTCGTCGAGCTTCTCCCCATCGGCGAGGCGCTTCTTGAAGCGGTCCGTCTCCTCGCGCAGCTCGGCGTCGGACATGGACGAGAACTCGTCCTCGAGCGCGTCCACCTGGTCCGCGATGGCCGCGAGCTTCTTGAGTATCCGTCCCTCGCCGGCTCGCAGGATCTTGTCGAGGATCTTCGGCACCAGCCAGCTCCCGGGTCATCTCTGTGCCACCACGCGGGCGCGTGGCGCGGGCAACCCTGGACGGGCGTGCCCGAGGCCATGGTAGGCGCTCCGCGGGTGCCGTCGCAGCCGGGTGCGGGAAGGCCGGAGCCACCCTGGTCGGTCCAGACCGCCACCCGGACCGCCACCGGCGCCGCGAGCTCGCCGGCCGGGTCGCCCCGATGCTCCCGCCGGTCAGGCCGGGCGACCCACCCGGGCCGCGAGGTCGCGGACCAGGTCGCCCGGGGCGTCGTCGTCGACCGTGACGTCCCCGAGGTCGAGCCAGCGGGCCAGGACGGCGAGCTCAGCGGCCAGCTCCTCGACGACGGCGCCGCGCACCGGCCAGGCGCCACCCCCGGTCCGGGGCACACCGGGGACGTCCGTGGGGGCCTCGGCGTGGGCGGCGCGCACGCGCAGCAGCCCACGCCGGCGGTCGGCCTTGAGGTCCACGCGGGCCACGAGGTGCTCGCCGAGCAGGAACGGAAGGACGTAGTAGCCGTGGGTGCGCTGGGCCGCCGGGGTGTAGATGCCGATCCGGTAGTGCATGCCGAAGAGCTCGTGGAGCCGCCGCCGCTCGAAGACCAGCGGGTCGAACGGGCCCAGGAGCGTGCGCACCCCGGCGGTGCGCGGCACGCGCGCGCCGGTGTGCAGATAGGCGGGTCGGGCGAGGCCCTGGACGCGGACGGCCTCGAGCGCACCGTCCTCGACGAGCTCGGCGACCGCCCGGGCGGTGTCGGCGGCGGGCAGCCGAAAGTAGTCCGCCAGCGAGCGGACCGTCGCGACGCCGTGGGCCCGGGCCGAGATGTCGACCAGCTCGCGCACGGCGTCCGCGCGCGGCACCGGCGCCTGAGCCGGCAGCCCGGGCGGCAGCACCCGCTCGGTGAGGTCATAGGCACGTTCGAACTGCGGGGTGCGTCCGGCGGCGGCGACCTCGCCGACGTTGAACAGGTGCTCCAGCGCGTGCTTGGCCGGCGTCCAGTTCCACCCCCAGCCCTCCTTCGGCCCGCGGGCGACCCCCAGGACGGCGTGCACCTCGGTGGCGGTGACCGGCCCACGCTCGGCGACGAGGCTGCGCACGGTGTCCAGGATCCCGGGGTGGTGCGAGAGCTCCCGGCCCCAGTGGTCGCGGTCGCGGTACTCCGCCATCCGCCACCGCAGCAGGTGGTAGGTCCGCGGCGGGACGAACGAGGCCTCGTGCGCCCAGAACTCCACGAGCCGGCGCGGCGACCGCCCAGCGGCGCGGTCGATGAGGCCGACGTCGTAGGGGCCGAGCCGGGAGTAGACCGGCAGGAGGTGGGCGCGGGCGAGGACGTTCACGGAGTCGATCTGGAGCAGCCCGGTGTGGTCGAGGACGCCGGCGAGGTGGCTCATGCTCACCCGGCCGGGTGGGCGGCGGCCGAGCCCCTGCGCGGCGATGGCGGTCCGGCGCGCCTGACCCGCCGTGAGCGTGCGGACGGCGGCGGGTACCGGGCGCGCCGGGGCCGGCGGCGTCACCGGAGCGGACGCCGCAGTGCCCACCGCCCGTGGGCGGGGGGCACTGCGGGGTCAGGCACCGTGGGGTCAGGCACGGATGTCGGCCGCCTGCTTCACGTCGTTCGTGGCACCGTCGCCGGCCACGGTGTCCAGCCGGATCACGCCGTACGTCCAGCCGTGGCGGTGGTACACGACGCACGGCTGACCGGTCTCGGCGTCGATGAAGAGGTAGAAGGGGTGACCCACCATCTCCATCTCGTACAGGGCCTGGTCCACGGTCATCGGGATGGCCTCGTGCAGCTTCTGGCGCACGATCACCGGGGAGTCACCGAGCTGGGCCTCGACGCTCTGACCGCGTTCGGTCGGCGGGGTGGGGTGGTCGGGGAGGTCGTCGTCCGCGGGCTGCTCTACCGGCAGCTGCGCCTCGAGAGGTGCGGGCGTGACGTGTCGGTGGTGGTCCTTGCGGCGGTCGCGAGATCTCCGCAGCCGCTCCTGCAGCTTTCCCGCTGCGACGTCGAGGGCTCCGTACCGGTCCGACGCGCTCGCCTCCGCCCGGATGGCCGGGCCCTTGTCACGTACGGTGATCTCGATCCGTTCGGCCTGGTCGGCCAGCCGAGGGTTCCGCTCGTGGGTGAGCTCGACCTCGACCCGCTGGGCGCGCGGCGCCAGCTGCTCGATCTTGCTCAGCTTCTCCTCGACGTGACTACGGAAGCGGTCGGCAATCTCGGTGTTGCGACCCTTGACGATGATCTCCATGGTGACCTCCACGGTCCTGATGGGTGTTGGGGCGACACGGCCCCGTGGCGTGCGAACCGCACCTCAGGTGCGGGTTGTGGGCAGGGCCACCACCTCCCTCGTGCGCCCTCGGCGGTCCGGCCGCGCTTCCTCGCGCGACCTCCCCGTCCTCGGGCTGTTCACCATGACGTAACTTTAGTCGCTTCGTGCGCCGCGGACACCTCGATGGTCCCGAGGCGAGTCGTCCGTTTCGTACTAGGCTGGTCTTGTCCCGGTGGGTCCCGCCGGGGCAGCGGTCGGTGTTCCCACGGGCGCCCTGACGCCGGGCACCCGGCGGCGGGCCGGGGCCGGCGTCGCGGCCAGGACCAGGGCCCCGACGACGACGGTTCCCGCGCCGGCCAGGGCATCCCGGCAGGCGGCGAGCGTCGCCCCCGTGGTCACCACGTCGTCGACGAGCACGGCGACGGCGCCGGCGGGCAGCGCCGTGACCGTCCTGACGCTCCCGGACCGGTTGGCGGATCGCCCGCGCGCACCCAGGCCCGACTGGTGCGGCGAACGCCCCGGGCGACGCCGCAGCGCGTCGACCACCAGCACGCGGCGGATCGTCGGTGCGGACGGGTCGGCAGCCCGTGCAGCCTCCCGTA
>NZ_JBTSDU010000162.1:0-5668 GCF_054605595.1 Georgenia sp.
GACCGCGATAGCCGCGGTCGCCGTCGCGGCGGCGTCCCTGCTGCCGATCGGTTACCTCTTCCTCAGTGGGATGTCGATCGCCGACATCCGCAAGCAGCTGGCCTACACGGCCACCACCGATGCCCTGGGACAGACGCTCACGCTCACGCTGCTGGTCTGTCTCCTGACGGTGGTGCTGGGTGCCGGGTGCGCGGTGCTCGTCACCCGCACGAGCGTCCCAGCGCCTCGGCTGCTCACCGTCCTGTTCACGCTGCCCCTCGCCGTGCCCGGGTTCGTCAGCGCCTACGCCGTCTACTCGGCGCAACTGGTCTACGCGCCGCGGCTCGATGTGGTGACGAGCCTGCCGGGTGCCGCCGTCGTGCTGGCCCTGTCGCTCTATCCGTATGTCTTCCTGCCGTGCGTCGTCGCGCTCCGGCGAGTCGACCCCTCGTTCGAGGAGGTCGTGGCGACCTTGCGGGGTGACAGGTTGAGCGCCTTTCGGACGGTGAGCCTGCCGGCGTTGCGCCCGGCACTCGCGGCGGGGCTGCTCATCGTGGCGCTGCATGTGCTCGCCGAGTACGGCGCTGTCGTGCAGCTGGGACAGAGCACCCTGACCACCAAGATCATGACCGAGATGCTCGACTACGGCGACTACCAGTCGGCCCGGTCGCTCTCGCTGCTGTTGGCCGGGTTGTCCCTGGTGGTGCTGGTATCGACGCGGTGGGTCTCGGGCCGCGGCGTCATCGGCTCGGTGGCGCGTGGCGGTTCGCGCCCACCGTCGCGGGCAGCGCTGGGACCGGCTCGGATACCAGTCACCCTGATGGCGCTGCTCGTGCCGCTGCTGGCTGTGGGGCCGACGGTCCTGATGGTGATGCGAGGGTTGCTCACCTCGCATCGCGCATCGGCCCCGACCTGGACCCACGTGGGGTCAGCCTTGTCGACCACGGTCGGCTACGCGGTGGCCGCAGCCCTGATCGCCACCTTGTGCGCGCTACCGGTCAGCTGGTGGGCCACCCGACGATCGTCGGTCGCCTCGCAGTTGACCGAACGGGCCGTCTGGCTGGCGCACGCGATCCCCAGCGCGATCCTGGCGCTGGCGCTCGTGTTCCTCGCGACGCGGCTGGTGCCGCCGTTGTACAAGTCGCCGGCCGTGCTGATCGCCGCGTACGTCATCCTCTTCCTGCCCTTGGCCGTGGCCAACCAGCAGGTCGGACTCCAGTCGGCCCGGCAGACCTACGACGACGTGGCTGCGTCCTTGGGCAGCCGGCCGGTGCGCACCTTCGCGCGGGTGACGCTGCCACTGGCTTCCCCCGGCTTCATCGCAGGGGCGATCCTCGTAGCGCTCGATGCGAGCAAGGAGTTGACGACCACCCTCATGCTGTTGCCGTTCAATGTCAGCACGCTGTCGAGCGAGCTGTGGGCGACGACCAATGGCGAGTCGCTCGACTTCGTGGCGGCGGCTCCGTATGCCGCTCTGCTGATGCTGCTGGGGACCGTGCCCGTGTATCTGCTCGTGCGGCACACGCTGGCGCAGCTCTCGCCGACGCGACCTGTGGGCATCGGCCAGGGGAGCGACCGCCCAGTTCCGGGAACCCTCGACGCCATGTCGCCGGACGAGGTGGTGCTCGCCTTCGCCGCCAACGAGTGACGCCGCGTGCCGTCGGCGCAGTCGGCTGGGCGTCCGGGGCCGTGCGGGAGAGGCCTGCGCCGCTGTCCTGTCGTCGCCGGGCGGTGAGGCAGTGGGCAGCCGTCGCCGGGCGGTGAGGCAGCGGGCAGCCTGATCCGGGAGGTGTCGGGGAGGGTGGGAGCAGCCCGGTCGAAGCCGGGCCATGAGCAGCGCCACGAGCCCTTCTTCATCCACGACGCAGGTGCTCCCCTTCACCACAGACCACGAAGAGCCGTCATGGGATTCTCGGTGTGGTCTGCCTGATGGACGTGCTCATGCGTCGACGACGATGGCGATGACGGCGGGCTCGCGACGGTAGGTGCGTTGGAGGTACCGGCTGACGGCGTCGGCGATGATCTCCTCCAGCCTGGTCACGTCGTCGATGTTCCGCTCGGTCGCCCGGGCCAGTGCCTTCTTGACCTCGTTGGTTGCGCCGGCGAAGGTGCGGTCGTCGTGGACGAAGCCCTTGGAGAGGAACTCGAGCGGCTCGGTGGGCTGGTTGGTGGTGGGATCGAGCAGGGCGAGGACGGTGACGATGCCGCCGGTGCCGAGCAGGCGCCGTTCGGCGAGGGTGTCCTCGGTGGCAGCGCCGACGGTCTGCCCGTCGACGTAGACCAGCCCGGCGGGCACCTTTCCCGAGATCTCGGCGCGGCCGCGCACGAGGTCGACGGTGACGCCGTCGGCGGCGATCACGACCTGGTCATGGGGCACGCCGGTGCGCCGGGCGAGCTCGGCGTTGGCGTGCAGGTGCTTGGACTCACCGTGCACGGGCATGACGTTGCCCGGCCGGACGATGTTGTAGCAATAGACCAGTTCCCCGGCGCTGGCGTGGCCGGAGACGTGCACCTTGGCGTTGCCCTTGTGCACGAGTTTGGCGCCGAGGTCGGTGAGCTTGTTGATGACGCCGTAGATGGCGTTCTCGTTGCCCGGGATGAGGGAGCTGGCGAGCAGGACGGTGTCGCCCTCGCCGACGCGGATCCGGTGATCGCCGTTGGCCATGCGGGCGAGGGCGGCCATGGGCTCACCCTGGGAACCGGTGCACACGAGGGTGACCTTGTCGTCCGGCATCGACTCGAGCTTCTTGAAGTCGACGACGAGGCCCCGGGGGATGGTCAGATAACCGAGGTCTCGGGCGATGCCCATGTTGCGCACCATGGAGCGGCCGACGAAGGCGACCTTGCGGCCGTGCGCGTGGGCGGCGTCGAGGACCTGCTGGATGCGGTGCACGTGGCTGGCGAAGCTGGAGACGATGATCCGGCGCGGGGCCGTCGCGAACACGTGGTCGATGGCCGGCGTGAGGTCGCGCTCGGACATCGTGAAGCCGGGAACCTCGGCGTTGGTGGAGTCGACGAGGAAGAGGTCCACGCCTTCCGCGCCGAGGCGGGCGAAGGCCCGCAGGTCGGTGATGCGGTCGTCCAGGGGGAACTGGTCCATCTTGAAGTCACCGGTGTGCAGCACCAGCCCGGCGCCGGTGCGGATCGCCACGGCCAGCCCATCGGGGATGGAGTGGTTGACCGCGACGAACTCCAGGTCGAACGGGCCGACACTGCGGCGGTCGCCGGCCTCCACGTGGACCGTGGCCGGGGTGATGCGGTGCTCCTTGAGCTTGGCCGTGATGAAGGCGAGGGTGAGCTCGGAGCCGATGACGGGGATGTCGGCCCGTTCCTTGAGCAGGTACGGCACCCCGCCGATGTGATCCTCGTGGCCGTGGGTCAGGACGATGGCCTCGATGTCGTCGAGGCGGTCCCGGATGGAGGTGAAGTCCGGCAGGATCACATCGATGCCAGGCTGGTGCTCCTCCGGGAAGAGCACGCCGCAGTCGACGACGAGCAGTCGGCCAGCGTACTCGAAGACGGTCATGTTGCGGCCGACCTCGCCGAGGCCCCCGAGGGCGGTGATGCGCAACCCGCCGGCGGGCAGGGGCGGCGGGGACGTGAGATTGCTGATGGCAGTGGGCACTGGTTCCGCGCTTTCGTGATGGGGGCGTCGAGGTCAGGATGAGCATGCGTGTGCGTGATGTCGAACCTGTCCAGCAGGTCCCCTTCGGGTAGTGAGAGATGGTCGGGTCCGAGTCGTCTCGGCGAGGGGGGTGGCGGGCTGGTCGACGACCATGAGGACCCGGCCGTGGGAGGCGAGTCCGTCCAGGATCGCGCGGAGCTCGGCCTCGTCGTCGGGCAAAGCCATACCGGCACCGACAGGCCGGCACCCCTGAGAACCGGACCCCTGGGGCTGGGAAGAAGGTGTCGGGGCGAGGCGGCCAACCGGGGGCCCGGGCGCGCTCAGCTCTGGGCGCCGAGGTGACCGGCGAGGCGCTCGTGGCGCTCGGCGCTGGCCTCGTTCAGGCCGATGATGGTGGCGGTCTTTCCCCTGGCGGCGTACTTGGTGGTGATCGCGTCCAGGGTGGCCACGGTCGAGGCGTCCCAGATGTGGGACCGGGACATGTCGATGATGACCTGGTGCGGGTCCCCGGCGTAGTCGAACTGGGTCACGAGGTCGTTGCTCGAGGCCCAGAGGAGTTCACCGACCACGGCGTAGACGCGGGTGTCCTCGTCGGGGTGGGCGACGTCGACGACCTCGGTCAGGTGGGCGACGCGTTGGACGAACATCAGCGCCGCGACGACGACGCCGACGATGACGCCGTAGGCGAGGTTGTGGGTGGTGACGGTGACCGCGACGGTGGAGAGCATCACCGTGGTCTCGGACTTGGGCATCCGGCGTAGCGTGCTGCGCCGGACCGAGTGCCAGTCGAAGGTGGAGACCGCCACGATGATCATGACGGCGACCAGGGCGGCCATCGGGATCTTGCCGATGGCCTCGCCGAAGCCGACGACGAGGACGAGGAGGAAGACACCGGCGAGGAAGGTGGAGATGCGGGTGCGGGCGCCGGAGGCCTTGACGTTGATCATGGACTGGCCGACCATCGCGCACCCGCCCATGCCGCCGAAGAACCCGGTGATGATGTTGGCCACGCCCTGGCCCCAGGACTCACGAGGCTTGTTCGAGTGGGTGTCGGTGACGTCGTCGACGAGTTTGGCCGTCATCAGGGACTCCATCAGCCCCACCAGCGCCATCGCGACGGCGTAGGGGGCGATGATCTGCAGGGTCTCGAGGTTCAGCGGCACGTCGGGGATGAACAGCGCGGGCAAGGACTCGGGCAGGTCACCCTGGTCGGCGACGTCCGGGACGTTCAGCGCGAACGCCACGGTGATCGTGGAGAGCACGACGATCGCGACCAGCGGGGCCGGGACGGCCTTGGTGATCGTGGGCAGGTACACCATGATCGCGATGCCCGCGGCGACCATCGGGTAGACGATCCACGTCACGCCGAGCAGGTAGGGCAGCTGGGCGAGGAAGATCAAGATGGCCAGGGCGTTGACGAAGCCGACCATGACGCTGCGCGGGATGAACCGCATCAGCCTGGCCACGCCCAGGACGCCGAGCAGGACCTGGATGATCCCGGCCAGGATCACCGTTGCGATGAAGTGGTCCATGCCGTACTCGCGCACCACCGGCGCGATGACCAGGGCGATCGCGCCGGTGGCGGCCGAGATCATCGCCGGCCGGCCGCCGAGGAAGGCGATCGAGACGGCCATGGTGAAAGAGGCGAACAGGCCCACCCGGGGGTCGACACCGGCGATGATCGAGAACGAGATCGCCTCCGGGATCAGCGCCAGAGCGACGACCAGACCCGCGAGGACCTCGGTGCGCAGGCGCTTCGGGGAACGCAGCGCCCCCAGCACCGAGGTGACGTCCTCGGTGCGGGCACGCTTCCGGGCTTCTGGCGTCTGCCTGGTGCGTTGGGCAAGAGGTGAGGTCACGGGGCTCCGTTTGCTGTGGACGCTCAGGCGCCCGGTGGACATGTCAGGGCGGCGCGTCATCACACCTGGAAAATCCGTTGGCACGCCGGCCGGGAGAGGACCAAGGTCCATCGAGCAGTTCCGGAGCAGCCGCTGTCGACAACTCTAATCTAACGTCACGGTAGGTTGGTGGTGAGTTGTCTCACGACGGGGCGGGGCGCCGCAG
>NZ_JBTSDU010000163.1:0-5658 GCF_054605595.1 Georgenia sp.
ACCCCCCGCCGTCCGCGGCCGAGCGACCGGTCGGCGTCGGGCCCGCGGGGCCGGCCGGGCCGGATGGTGCCGGTGAGTCGGAAGACCCCGGTGAGTCGGAGGACCCCGGTGAGTCGGAGGACGCCGGTGAGTCGGAGGACGCCGGTGAGTCGGAGGAGGACATGGTGCCGAACGTGGTCAGGGACTGCACCGTGCGGGGGCGCCGGAGCATGGCGTTGATCCGGGCGCGGAGCTCACGCGGACGCAGGGGCAGGGAGAGGTAGTCGTCCGCACCGGCGGTGAGCGCGAGGATGACGTCGATCTCCTCGACGTCCTCGGAGAAGAGGATGAGGTAGGTGCTCCCGAACTCGCGGATGCGGCGAGCCACCTCGCTGCCGTCGATGTCCGGCAGGTCCGCCTGCACGATCGTCACCAGCGGGTTGAGCTCGCGGACCAGAGCCACTCCGGCCATGCCCTCGGTCGCGACGTGGACGGCGTGACCCGCCTTGCTCAGCGTCTCGACGACCTCCGCAGTGGCCGCGCGGTCGGTCGAGATCGCGACCACCGCGCTGGCAGAAGCCTCGTGGGTCATCTTCGGAACGTATCCTCACGGCGGTGGGGTTGGAGCGAATAGTGCCGGGAAACGACCGAAGATGCGTAGCAACTACGTACGTCCGGCGGGCGCCGCCCGCCCGCAACGGCCCCGGTATCGTGGTCGGCACACGCGCCACCGGAGGACGGGGGCACCACCATGGACCAGCCCGCCCAGGCCCCCGCGTGGCCTCATGACACGGGCCGGTCCCGCCCTCGTGGCGGACCAGGCGGACGCCGGGACGTCGTGGTGCATGTCGATGCCGCCGGCCGCACCAACCATGCCCTTGCGTGGGCCGTGGACGAGGCCGACCGCCGCGGCACCGGGCTGCACATCCTGTACGCCTTCGAGCTCGCGGTGTCGATGATCGCCAACGACCTCGTCTCCACCACCGATGTCACGGCGGCGGCGCAGCGCGTCTGCGCGGCGGCGACGGCGCGGGTCCAGGCCCGGCGCCCGGGCGTGCCGGTGACGTCGGAGGTGCGGGTGGTCCGGCCGGTCCCGGCGCTCGTCGACGCCTCCAGGCACGCGGCGGTCGTGGTCGTCGGTATCCGCGGGCGCGGCGCGGGCGAGCTCGGCAGCACTGCCCGGGAGCTCGCCGCCCGTGCGCACGGTCCGGTCGTCGTCGTCCGTGCCCCGGCGCGGGCGAGTGTGGGACCGGTCGTCGTCGGGGTGGACCGGCACTCCCGGTCGGGCGCGGCAATGGACTACGCACTGGCGGACGCCGCACGTCGGGACGTCCCGCTGCTCGCCGTGCACGCCGTCCACGTGGGACGTGTGCGCAGCCCCGCCCGCGAGGTGGAGCACGTGGCGCGGGTGGTGCAGGCCCGCGCGGAACGGTTCCCCACCGTGGGTGTGGAGTTCACGCCGGTCGACGCCGGGCCGGTCGAGGCGCTGCTGGCGCACTCGGCCGGGGCCGGGCTCCTCGTCGTCGGCAGCCGCGGCCTCGGCGGGCTGACGGCTCGGGCACATGGCTCGGTGAGCCAGGCGGTGCTGCGCCGGGCGGACTGCGTCGTCGCCGTCGTCCGCTGAGCCGGCCGCGCCGTTCCCCGGGACGACGCCGAGGGACGGCACCCTCGCGGGTACCGCCCCTCGGTCAGGTCGCCCGGGAACCGGGCACGGGCGTCAGAAGCCCATGCCGCCCATGCCACCCATGTCGGAGTCGCCACCGCCGGTCCCGGCGGCCTTCTCGGGCTTGTCCGCGACGACCGCCTCGGTCGTGAGGAACAGGCCCGCGATGGAGGCCGCGTTCTGCAGGGCAGAGCGGGTCACCTTGACCGGGTCGCTCACGCCCGCGCCGAGCAGGTCCTCGTACACGCCGGTCGCGGCGTTGAGGCCGTGGCCGACGGGCAGGCCGCGCACCTTCTCCGCGACGACGCCACCCTCGAGACCGGCATTGATGGCGATCTGCTTGAGCGGTGCGTCCACCGCGACGCGCACGATGTTCGCACCGGTCGCCTCGTCACCCTCGAGCTCGAGCGTGAGGAACGCGTCCTTGGCAGCCTGGATGAGGGCCACGCCACCACCGGCGACGATGCCCTCCTCGACGGCGGCCTTGGCGTTGCGCACCGCGTCCTCGATGCGGTGCTTGCGCTCCTTGAGCTCGACCTCGGTGGCGGCACCGGCCTTGATGACGGCCACGCCGCCGGCCAGCTTGGCGAGGCGCTCCTGCAGCTTCTCGCGGTCGTAGTCCGAGTCCGACTTCTCGATCTCGGCGCGGATCTGGGAGACGCGACCCTCGATCTGGTCGGCGTCGCCGGCACCCTCGACGATCGTGGTCTCGTCCTTGGTGACGACGACCTTGCGGGCGCGGCCGAGCAGGGACAGGTCCGCGTTCTCCAGCTTGAGGCCCACGGTCTCGGAGATGACCTGACCACCGGTGAGGATGGCCATGTCCTGCAGCATCGCCTTGCGGCGGTCGCCGAAGCCGGGGGCCTTGACGGCCACGGACTTGAAGGTGCCGCGGATCTTGTTCACGACGAGCGTGGCCAGGGCCTCACCCTCGACGTCCTCGGAGATGATGACCAGCGGCTTGCCGGCCTGGATGACCTTCTCCAGCAGCGGGAGCAGGTCCTTGACGTTGGAGATCTTCGACTCGACGAGGAGCACGTAGGCGTCCTCGAGGACGGCCTCCTGGCGCTCCTGGTCGGTGACGAAGTAGGCGGAGAGGTAGCCCTTGTCGAAGCGCATCCCCTCCGTGAGCTCCAGCTCGAGGCCCAGGGCGTTGGACTCCTCGACGGTGACGACGCCCTCCTTGCCGACCTTGTCGAGCGCCTCGGCGATGAGCTCGCCGATGGCGGTGTCGCCGGCGGAGATGGCGGCCGTGGCGGCGATCTCCGACTTGGACTCGATCTCCTTGGCCTGCTTGAAGAGCTGCTCGATGACAGCCTCGACGGCCTTGTCGATGCCCCGCTTCAGGGCGATCGGGTTGGCGCCGGCGGCGACGTTGCGCAGACCCTCCTTGACGAGGGCCTGGGCGAGCACGGTGGCGGTCGTGGTGCCGTCACCCGCGACGTCGTCGGTCTTCTTGGCGACCTCCTTGACGAGCTCGGCGCCGATCTTCTCGAACGGCTCCTCGAGCTCGATCTCCTTGGCGATCGAGACGCCGTCGTTGGTGATGGTGGGGGCGCCCCACTTCTTCTCCAGGACGACGTTGCGGCCCTTCGGGCCGAGGGTGACCTTGACGGTGTCGGCGAGGATGTTGAGTCCCCGCTCCATGCCGCGGCGGGCCTCCTCGTCGAAGGCGATGATCTTCGCCATGCTTGTTCCTCCACTGGTGGTGGTTGGTTCCCTGCTGGCGACGCCCGCGACGGACGACCGGAACGGCGGCGGTCATGTCCCGCCGACGGCCCGGCCTCGTCGGCCAGCCGGTATGTCGTTATCACTCTCGGGGGGAGAGTGCTAACTCGAATCCTGGCACTCTGACCCGGAGAGTGCAAGGTCGGTCGCCCGGGCGGAGCGGGCTCACCCGGCGGCAGCGAGCCCATCGGCCGGGCAGCGGGCTCACCCGGCGGCAGCCGGCTCACCCGGCAGCGACGCTCACATCTCGGCGGTGGCCCACACGGCACCGGACTCGGCGACGAGCTCGACGACCGCCACCGGCCCCGGTGCGGGCACCACCCAGGTGGCGGCCTGGTCGTAGTCGCCGATCGTCCACTCCCCCACGGTGCGGGACGTGCCGTCCTCGAACACCAGGCGGCAGCTGTACGTGGCGCCGGGACGGCCGCCCTCGATCTCGACGACGAGCACGTCGCGGCCCTCGAACCGGCTCGCGGCGACGGTGCCGACGCGGTCACCGGCGTCGGTCACCACCGGCACACCGAGCGCTTGCGGTTCGGGTTCGGCACCCAGCAGTCCGGCGGCGGCCCCGGCCCCCACCAGGGCACCCACGACGGCGGCGGCCGCGAGCAGGACCCGGACGCGGCGGCGGGCCGTGATGCGGACCGGGGAGGTCGTCGTCGCCGCGGCGCCCACCCCGCTCCCGTCGCTGCCGCGCGCACCGCCGGTGCCGGTGCCGGTGCTCATCGCGGCGACCACCCGGCGGTCGAAGCCCGGCGGTGGCTCGGTCTGTGGTGCGGCGATGACCACCTGGTCCACCGCTGCGGCGACCTCCGCGTACTCGCGACGGCACGCCTCACACGCGACCAGGTGCTGGGTGAGCAGCCCGCGCCGCGGGCCGGTCGGGTTCGCGAGCGCGAGGTCGAGCAGCTCGTCCGGGCTGGGATGCCGCTCGGTCATGACCGTTCTCCTCCGTCCATCCGCTCCCGGACCCGGCGCAGGCCGGTCCGGATGCGCGTCTTGGCCGTGCCCAGCGGGATGCCCTCGTGCTCGCTCACCTCGGCGGCGGTGCACCCGCCGATCACGGCGAGGACGACGGCGCGGGCCTGCTCCGGTGGCAGGTCCCGCAGGTGCGCGAGCGCGCGGTCCCGCTCGAGGTTGCGCAGGGCGGCAGGCTCCGTCTCCGGCAGTTCCGTCGTCGCCAGGAGGATCTGTTCGAGGGCGTCGGCGTCCATGGGGGTGGGGCGCCGAAGCCGTACCGCGTCGATCGCGGCGTTGCGGGTGATGGTGAGGACCCATGTCAGCACGGAGGCGCGGCGCACGTCGTACCCGGCGGCCGCGCGCCACACCCGGACGAAGACCTCCTGGGCGACGTCCTCGGCGAGCGCCGCGTCCCGCGTGACGGAGAGGGCGAGGCCGTACACCGGGCGCTGGAACCGGTGGACGAACGCGACGGCCGCCTGCTCGTCGTCGAGGGCGAGCCCCGCGACGAGCGCGGCGTCGGCGGCCCGTTCGGCGCGCGGGAAGAGGTCCACAGCAGCAGGTACGGCCGCGGGGCCGCTCGGGATTGCGGGGCCGCGCGCGCCACCGCCGTCCGGCGACCCGTCGCGACGCAATCCCCCGTCGTCGCCGGCCCGTATCACTGGTGGGCCGGTCGCGGGGGCCGCAAGGGCAGCCGCACCATCGGGACCCCCTTCGGAGGAATCATGAACGTGCGCACACTCGCCGCGGTCGGCCTCGTCGCCGGCGTCGCCCTCACCGGCTGCGGCAGCACCGACGGCGCCGACTCCGGCGCCGCTCCCGAGTCTCCCACCACGGCGACGCTCGGGACCAGCACCACCGACCTCGGCACCTTCCTGGTGGACGGGAACGGGAACACGCTCTACCTCTTCGCCACGGACTCCCCGGGCACGAGCACGTGCGAGGGGCCGTGCCTCGACATGTGGCCACCGCTGACGGGCGAGGCCGGCGCCGGGGAAGGCGTGGACGCCTCCCTCATCGGCACGCTCGAGCGTCGTGACGGCACGGTGCAGGTGAGCTACAACGACTGGCCCCTCTACTACTACGCGCCGGACGACGGTCCGGGCGACGTCACCGGCCAGGGCGTGAACGACGTCTGGTGGGTGGTCGGCCCCGACGGGGCAGCCGTCATGGCGGCTGCGGACGCGCCGAAGCCGTCCGGCTACTGACGGGGTCTGCGCCGGCCGCTCGGCCGCCGACGGCGCCGGGCCGGTACCGGCCCCGGGCACGCCGTTGCCCCCCCGACGTAGTCTGAACCGATGACCTCCGCCGATCCGCGCGCGCGGACC
>NZ_JBTSDU010000164.1:0-5558 GCF_054605595.1 Georgenia sp.
GCCCGCCCCCCCCCCCCCCCCCCCCGACGGCGCAGCTCGCGCGCCTCGAGCAGTTCCAGCACGAGCAGCGCGAGCCCCGCGAGCCCGAGCACGGCGGCGATGATCACCCCGGGCACCAGCCACGGGGTCGAGACCTCCACCGGCCAGGTGAGCGCCAGGTCGGGCCCGGGGCCGGCGTCGGTGGCGGCGACGACGCTCCACCGTCCGGGCCGGTGCTCCCAGGTGATCGCCACGCTTCCGGTGCCGGTCTCGGAGACCACCCACATGTCGGAGCCGGCGAGCGCGGCGGTCACGGCGGGCTGCTCGGCGGCGCCCTCGGCGGGGGGCTCCCCCGCGACGTCGGTGGCCTCGAGCTCGTGCCAGCTCGCGAGGCCGGTGACGGCGGTGTGCGCATCCGTGCCCACCCACGCGTCGACGTCCGCGACCCGTCCGACGACCAGCGTGACGGGCTGGTCGGCGTCCCCGGTCACCGTGACCGTGACCTCGTCCGCGACGGCGTCGAGCACCCCCGCCTCGGTGCGGACCAGCGGCGCTGCGGGCCGGGCCGGCAGGCTCAGCGTCACGGTGTCGGTGGGGCGCCACACGGTCGCCGAGGCGATCGCGAGCGCGCCGACGATCACACCGAGCACGATGAGCGATACAGAGATGATCCGGCGAGTCACGAGGATCGGTGTCCTCCAGGTAGAGATGCAGGTCAAACACACGTCAACCGCCCCAGGATAAGCGGGTGGCGCCGTCGCCGCCCACCACACCCCCGGCGGGACCCCGGTTACCCTGGCCACGGACCATCTCGTCGGCCGAAGCAGGGCCCACGGAGTGAGCCGGAGCAGGGCCCACGGAGTGAGCCGGGGCAGGGCCCACGGAGTGAGCCGGGGCAGGGCCCACGGAGTGAGGAGGACGACGTGACCGAGGAACAGCCGGCCTTCCCGGTGGTGCTGCGTGGCTACGACCGCGCCCAGGTGGACCAGCGCATCCATGGCCTCGGCGAGGCACTCGCCGAGGCGCGGCGCGAGGTCGGGGTGCTCGACGCCCGCACCCTGAAACTGTCCGCCGAGCTCGCCGAGTCGCAGCGGCTCCTGCGCGAGACGGAGCGGCCCACGTACGCGGGCCTCGGCGCGCGCGTGGAGCACCTCCTCCGGTCCGCGGAGGAGCAGGCCTCCGACGTCACCAGGCGCGCCAACGACGAGGCCGAGCGCACCGTGGCCCGGGCGAGCGCCACCGCCGCGGAGCTCACCGAGCAGGCCGAGCGGGAGGCCACCGACCTGCTGCCGGGGGCCCGTGCGGAGGCCGCCGAGATCCTCACGCAGGCGCGCGAGGAGGCGCAGACGCTGCTGATGTCCGCCCAGCGGCGTGCCGACGAGATGGTGGCCAGCGCGGAGCGGGAGTCGGCCCGGCTGCGGGCGGTCACGGCGGCCGAGACGAGCGAACGGGTCTCCTCGACCGAACGGGACCTCGCGGTGCTGCGCACGACGACGGAGCAGGAGCTCACCGAGCTGCGCACCACGGCGGAGCGCGAGGTCGCCGCGCTGCGGGCGCGCGCGGCGCTGGCGACGGCGGCGGCGCACGAGTCCGCGCGCGCCGGCACCGACGAGCTGGTCCGCACCGGCGAGGCCCGGGCGGCCGACGCCGAGCGGCGGCTCGCCGAGGCGGTCGCCCGGGCCGAGCGGCTGGGTGCCGAGACCGACGCCGAGGTCCGGGACCGGCGCACCGCCGCCCGCGAGGAGGCGGGACGGCTGCTCGCCGAGACCCGAGCGCAGGCGTACCGGCTCAAGGACGAGACGGAGCGCGAGATCGAGGAGGCGCGCACCACGGCGCGGGCCCAGGTCGAGGAGCTGCACCGCCGGCGCGAGGCGGTCGCGACCTATCTCGCCGACCTCCGCGGGGTCATCGGCACCGAGAGCTCCGGCGGCGCGGCACCGGCCGAGACCTCCTGAGCGGCCTGCCGGTCGCTGCGTCAGCCGAGCGCGGCCCGCACGAGCGCCACGGCACGGTCCGGGCGCAGGCCGAGCTCGCGGGCGCGAGCCGCGAACTGCGCGGCCGCCGCCTTCGCGGCGTGCTCGGCGTCGTCGTCGGCCACGACGGTGCCGGCACGTCCGCGGGTGACGACCGATCCGGCGGTCTCGAGCTCCCGGTAGGCGCGGGCCACCGTGTTCGCCGCCAGGCCGAGCTCGGCGGCGAGGCCACGGACGGTCGGCAGGCGCGTGCCAGCGGGCAGCGCGCCGAGCCTGATGAGGTCCTGCAGCTGGTCACGGACCTGCTCGTAGGGCGGCGCCGGGGAATCGGCGTCGACGCGCACGTCGAGCCGCATCAGCGCACCATCCGGATCCGGGCCCCGCTGCCGGCCCGGATCTCCCCCGGGCTCGCGGCACCGGCGACGGACCGGGCGCCGTCGGGCACGAACCCGTGCCGGGCGAAGAACTCCTGGGCCCCCTGGTCCGCGTCGCCGACCCACACCAAGCACGGCGCGTCGCCGACAGCCAGCTCGAGCAGGTGCTCGCGCGTCGCGGCGTCCGTCTCGGTGGCGAGGACGTCGAGCACCTCCAGCTCCAGTGATCGCTGGGCGCCGGGCCCGGCCGCCTTCGCGACGGCGACGCCCACGACCTCCCCGCCACGGTCGGCCACCCAGGTCGTCGTCGCCCCGGGCTCGAGGAGTCGCTCCTCCCACGCGGGGGCGGACCCGACGACGCGGGCGACGTCGACGGCGTCCAGGACCGTCGCAGGACGGATGCGGGCGGGGACGACGGTCGGCATGACCCCAGCGTAGGACCTCACCGCCGCACTACCCTGGGCGGGTGGCGCAGGAGACCGGAGGCATGGAGCAGGGGGCAGGGGGCGCGGCCGGCCCGGTGGGCACGGAACCGGTGACCGGCGCCGGCGCGGACGAGGACTGGGCGCGGCACCGCCGGGAGGCGGCCACCGCGCGCGCCGCGATGCTCGACCGCGGGCGCCTGGCCGCGACCCGCCGGGCGTCCGACCTCCTCGTCCGGTTCGCCGCGGCCGCGCGCGCGGCGGGGCTGGCGACCGAGCCGCTGCGGGTGCAGGGCTACGGTGGCGGCACGGCCCGGACGCACACGTCGGGCTGGTACCTGCGCCGGGACCACAGCGTGGGGGTGGGCACCGACGTCTCGTTCTACGTCCTCACCGCGCGGTTGGGCCTCGCGGCCCGGCTGTGCGGCGTCGACCCGGTGCCGGCGGAGCCGCCGCTCGTGCTCGGCGCCGGCGGCCGGGACGGCGACTCGGTGGACCTGGCGACGGCGCTCGACCGGCTGCTGCCCGGCTGGGACGGCGGAGGGTAGCCCGCTACCTCGCCCGGGCGTGCAGCGCACGCAGTGCGTCGGCGACCGCCGCCGGCGCCTCGAGGGCGCTCATGTGCCCGACTCGCGGCACGACGACGACCTCGACGTCCGACAGTGCCGCGGCCATGGCCTCCGCGGCCTCCTGCGGGGCGCCCGCGTCCTCGGCGCCGCGCAGGACCAGCGCCGGCACCTCCAGGTCCTCGAGCACCCACAGGCGTTCGGAGCGGTGGGCCATGGCCCGCTGGGCCCAGGCGATCCCGGCCGGCGGTGCCGCGGCCAGGCGGGCCCGCAGGTCCTCGACGACGGCGGGCTGCTCCCGCAGCGTCGTCGCCCCGAGCGTGGTGGTGAGCATCCCGGCGACGACGCCGGCCCCCGCTTCCCCCTCGGCAGCGGTGGCGGCGGCCAGGCGCGCGTCCCGGGCCGCGGCGTCGTCGGCGGTGGCCTTGGCGTCCAGGAGGCCGACGGCGGCGAGCAGGCCGCGGTGGCGCTCGGCGAGCGCGAGGACGGCGTACCCGCCCATCGACAGCCCGGCGACGACGGCGCGGGTGATGCCGACCCCGGCGAGGGCGGCGGCGACGGCGTCGGCGTAGGTCTCCAGCGACGGCTGCGGCGGGTCTCCCGCAAGGACCGAGGCGCCGAACCCGGGCGCGTCCACCGTCACCACCGGCAGATCGGGGAGCAGGGCGACGACGTCGTCCCACATCGAGGCGTCGAGCGGGAAGCCGTGCAGGAGGACCAGTGGGAGGGCGTCGTCGGGACCGTGGTGGTGCAGTGCGAGCGTCATACGTCGAAGGGTGCCACGGGTCGCCCGGTCCGTCAGCGCGGGCGGCGGCGGCGGCCCGGTCGGCGGGGTGGGTGGCCGGTCACCGGGTGGGGCGGCGGTGCCCGCGGGCCTGCCAGCACGAGGTGTGCCAGTGGCGGCGCGCGTCCAGGCCGGCCTGCGCACCGAGCAGGTGGTCGGTCGGCCAGGCGACGACGTGCGGGGTGCCGGCCGTGATGAGCTGGTCGCACCCCGGGCAGCGGTACTCCTTGTCGGCGCCGCGCACATGCCGCACCGTGTAGGCGAAGCCGTCCGGCCCGGCCTCGGCCCGGGGCACGGACCGCAGCCGATCCGGGTCGAGCGGCACGTGCCCGTCGACGTACGGGCGGCGGCGCGAGCGGCGGGACGAGGGCATGGTCCTATTGTCGCTCGCCGCGCGCGTAGACCTCCAGCACCCGCAGGTCCTCGTCGGTCACGACCACGTCCGCGGCGCGACCGGCCGCCAGCGCGCCGATGTCGCCGCGGCCCAGGACCTCCGCCGGGGTCGTCGCGGCCATCCGCACCGCGTCCGCGAGCGGCACTCCCCCGGCGACGGTGGTGCGGACGACGTCGAGCAGGTGCGCGGTCCCCCCGGCCAGGGCACCGCCGCGCGCGAGTCGGGCGATGCCGTCGGTCACGACCACGTCCTGCGAGCCCAGCCGGTAGGCGCCGTCGGGCATGCCAGCGGCGGCCATCGCGTCGGTGACCAGGGCGACGTTGGCGGGCCCGACGAGCTCGACCACGGCCCGCACCAGGGCCGGGTCGACGTGCGTGCCGTCGCCGATCAGCTCGAGGACGGCCGCCACGCGGCGGGCCCCGGCGAGGAACTCGGCGATCGGGCCGGGGTCGCGGTGGTGCAACGGGTGCATCCCGTTGAACAGGTGGGTGATGGTGGGTCGTCGGCCCGGCTCGGCCAGGGCGGCGCGCGCGTGCGCCGGTCCGGCGTCGGTGTGCCCCACGAGGGCCGGGCCCCGGCGGCCGCGAGTCGCGCCGCCACGCCCCCGGGCCCGCGGCTGCCGACCAGCTCGGGCGCGAGTGTCATGGTCGCCACGTGCCCGCGCCCCAGGGCGAGGAGGTCGTCCGTGAGCCCGGCGTCGGGCGCGAGCAGCAGCACCGGGTCCTGCGCGCCGCAGCGGGCAGCGGCGAGGAACGGTCCCTCGAGGTGGATCCCGGCGAGGTCGGCGAGGTCGGCGAGGTCGGCGAGGTCGGCGAGGTCGGCGAGCAGCCGTACCCGGGCCCGCAGCGTGTCCGGGCTCGCGGCGACCAGCGACGCGAGGAGCGTGGTGGTGCCGTGGCGGCGGTGCTCGGCCACGGCCGCCCGAGCGGTGGCGTCGGGGAACGACGCCCCGCCGCCGCCGTGGCAGTGCAGGTCCACCAGTCCCGGCAGCACGTAGCCGGTGCGGGCGGGCGTCGCGGCCACCGCCGGTCCGTGCCCCGCCGCGGCCGCCTCCGACGTCGGCCCC
>NZ_JBTSDU010000165.1:0-5498 GCF_054605595.1 Georgenia sp.
TCGGTCGCCTGACCGGCCACCCGCGCCGCCTCGTTCGCGTTCTGCGCGATCTCCCGGATCGAGGCCCCCATCTGCTCCGCCCCCGCCGCCACCGACTGCACGTTCTGCGACACCTGCGCACCCGCGGAGGCCACGACCCCGGCCTGCGTCGCTGACTCCTCCGCGCCGGCGGCCACCTGCCCGGCCCTGGTCGCCAGGCTGTCGGTGCCGGCACTGAGGACGTGCGAGCCGTCGCTCATCGAGCGAAGGAAGCCCGAGATCTTGTCCTGCGCCTCGTCGAGGGCCGTCGCCATCTCGCCGAGCTCGTCGTGGGTGCGGACCTCGGCGCGCACCGTGAGGTCGCCGTCGGCCATGGCGAGGAGCGAGCGACGCACGCCGTCGACGGAACGGCGCACGGAGTTCGCTACGAGGGTAGCGATCACGACCGAGAGCACCACGCCGAGCAGCGCGGCGACGATCATGATGATCACTGCCCGGGAGGTGTTCGACGACGTCTGGTCGGCGATGTCGGTGGCGATCACCGTGGTCTGGGCGGTCAGGTCCTCCAGCTGGGGCTCGATCTGGTCGAGAAGGGCCCGGGACTCGACCTTGAGGGTCTGCGGGATGTGCCCCTTGTCCATGAAATACGTCAGGTTCGCGTCACGGACCTGGCGCCACTGCTCCCAGAGCCCGGGCACCTCGGCCCAGTTCACCGCGTGCCCCTCGCTGAAGCCCTGCAGGGCCACCAGGTTCTGGGAGAGCGCCGGCACGTACCCGGCCATCAGCTCGTCGTTGGCGGCCTGGTCCGCGAGGGCCGCGCCGAGATCGGCGGAGTCGCGGCCCATCGCCTCGATCTCGCTGACGAGGAGCTGCGCCTCGGCGAGCCCGACCTCGAAGTCGCTGAGCACGGCCACGACATTCGTCCGCATCCAGACCAGCTCCTCGCCGTCGTTCGCGGCGGTGCGCAGCGCCATCACGGCGTACGTGGCGAGCACGAGCGTGACGACGGCGAGCACCGCCACCACACCGAGGATCTTGGTGCGCACGGACCGCACGCGGATGCCGCCTGCAGGAGTGGTGTCCCGCTGTGTTCCGGCCTCGTCGACCGGTACTGCTGGCGTGGGGGTCTCGACGGCGGTGAGAGTGGGCATGGTCTCGCTTTCTCGAGCACGGGCATGGGTGGCCCGCTGGCGCTGCGCGTGCTGGCGGGGATACCCGCCGGGCGTGGTCAGGTCGTTCGGGGATGCTGGTCGACCGCGTGGGAGGTCAGACGGTGGATCGCGGGCGGGTGATCTGGCGGTCGCCAGGCATCTGGGCCAGGTCGGTCACGGGGGCGTCCTCCCTTCAGGCGGCCGTGGCGGCGTCGACGTCGAGGGCGAGCAGGAGCCGGCCGTCGAGCTTGTAGGCACCGGTGATCACCGACCGCAGGTGCGCGGGCAGGGTTTGCGGGGGCGCCTCGAACTGGGTGTCCGCCACCTCGATGACGTCGCCGATCTCGTCGACGAGGAGGCTGATGTCCTCGCCACCGACCTGGACCACGACCATCATCTGGGTGTCCGCCGGCTTCACCGTGAGGTTCAGGCGACGGCGCAGGTCCACCGAGAGGACGACCTGCCCGCGCAGGTTCACCAGGCCGGCCACGTCGCGGGGGGCGAGCGGGACGGTGGTGAGCGCCCGGGCGGGCAGCACCTCGCGCACGTCCTGCACACCGATGCCGTAGAGCTTGCCGTCGAGCTCGAAGGTGACGTACTGGGTGCTCATCACATGCCTGCCATCTCGGAAGAGAATGCCTCGATGTCGAGGCCGTCGAAGAATGTGGGGTCGGCGGCGCGCACGGCCTGCTGGACGTCGAGGAGCTCGGTCACCCGCTCCTTGACCACCGTGGAGCCGAGCAGCCCCGTGTCGTCGATGTCGCTGCGCAGCGAGCCGTCGTCGTCGACGATGTCGACGATGTCGCTGACGACCATGGCGACGCTGCGGCCGTTGCGGCTGTAGACGACGACCTGGATCTCGTCCCCGGCCATCGACGCGGTGCCGAGCAGCTGGTCCAGGCGGACGAGCGGGAGCAGCTCGCCGCGGTACTGGATGACCTCGCGGTGCCCGACGCGCTCGACCCGGGCGGCCGGCATCCGCTCGAGCCGGGTGACGGTGCCGATCGGGATGGCGACGTGCCGGTCGGGACCGGCCGCCACCACGAGCAGCTGGTCGACCTCGCGGGTCTCGATCTCCTCGGCGGCCGCCTGACGGCGCGCGACGGTGGCGCTCTCCCCCACCAGGGCCCGCCGGGCGATCGCCTGGATGTCGAGGATGAGCGCGACGGCGCCGTCGCCCAGCACCGTGGCGCCGGAGTAGGTGCCGATCTGCTTCAGGCGGGAGGAGAGCGCCTTGATGACGATCTCCTCGTTGTTCAGGACCCGGTCCACGATGAGGCCGAACCGCTGGTCGTCGGCCTGCAGGACCGCGATCACCGCACTGTCGGGCTCCTCGCGTTCCAGCCCGAGGACGTCCGCGAGGGAGATCAGGGGCAGCAGCGAACCGCGCAGGCGGTACACCGGGGCGGTGCCGACGTACTCGATCGGGGCGGCGCTGGCCTGGATCGCGACCAGCTCGAGCAGGCTGACCTGCGGGATCGCGTAGACCCCCCCGGCGCATTCCACGGTGAGCGCGGGCATGATCGCCAGCGTGAGCGGGATGCGCATGCGCCACGTGGTGCCGTGGCCGACCTCGGACTCGACGTCGACCGAACCGCCGATGGCCTCGACCTTGGTCCGGACGACGTCCATGCCGACGCCGCGGCCGGAGACGTTGGTGACCTTGGTGGCGGTGGAGAAGCCCGAGAGGAACAGCAGCTCGAGGATCTCGGCCGGGGCCATCGCGGCGATCTCGTCGGTCGTCCTGAGACCCTTGCGGACGGCGGCCTGGCCGATCTTGACGGGATCGATGCCGGCACCGTCGTCGGAGATCTCGACGATGACCTGACCGCTCGCGTGGTACGCGCGCAGCGTCACGGTGCCGCGAGCGGGCTTGCCGGCGGCGACCCGCACCGGCGGGTCCTCGATGCCGTGGTCGACGGCGTTGCGCACGAGGTGCGTCAGCGGGTCCTTCACGGCCTCGAGGAGGCTGCGGTCCAGCTCGGTGTCGCCACCGACCATCGAGAGGCCCACCTCACGCCCGAGCCCCTTGGCGAGGTCGCGGACGACGCGGGGCATCTTGGCCCAGATGTGCTCGATGGGCTGCATGCGGGTCTTCATGACCCCCTCCTGCAGCTCGCCGGCGATGAGGCTGAGGCGCTGGGCGGAGCGCGTGAGGTTGACGCTGCCGGTGTCGTTGGCGAGCCGGTCGATCTGGTTGCGCACCAGCACCAGCTCGCCCACCTGGCGCATCAGGGTGTCGAGCAGGTCGGTGTCGACGCGGATCGACGTGTCTGCGGCGGTGCGGTGGCTGGTCTCGCCCGGCGCATCGGCGGGGGTCCCGCTCGTGGTGGGGGCCTCGCTCACGGCGGGGGCCGCGGCGGCCGGTGCGGCGGCGGGCTCCTGCGCGGCGGCCGGTGTGGCGGGCTCCTGCGCGGCGGCCGGTGCGGCGGGCTCCTGCGCGGCGGCCGGTGCGGCGGGCGTCTCGGCGCTGGGGGCCGCCTTGGCCGACTCGGCGGACTCCTCGACGTCGTCCGGCTCGGCCGTGGCCGTGGCTTCGGTCGTGGCCGACGTCGCGGCGGGGGCCGCGACGTCCTCCTCGGTGGGCTCGCCCGCCTGAAGGCGGGCGATGCGGTTGATCACCACGTCGACGTCGACCTGACGCCCGTCCCCGGCCTCGATGCCGACCAGCACGGCACGCACCGCGTCGACCATCGCGAGGAGGACCGACGTCGTCGGGCCGTCCATCTCCCGCTTGCCGTCGCGCAGCTCCTGGAGGAGGTTCTCCCCGGCGTGGGAGACCCGCTCGAGGTCGGTGAACGCGAGGAACCCGCTGGTGCCCTTGATCGTGTGGATCGTGCGGAAGATGCTGCTCAGGAGCTCACGCGCGCCAGGGTTGCTCTCGAGCGCGACGAGGTCCTGATCGAGCTGGTCGAGGTTCTCGTAGCTCTCGACCAGAAACTCGCGGACGATCTCGTCCATATCGTCCACCGGTGTACCTCCATGAGTCCGGTCGCGCGCTTCCTGCGCGCAATCTCCTCATCGGCCGGGGGTGAACGGACTTGAGGTTTCGGCGAACGGGCCCGGGCCCGTCGGGCCGGCTCAGTGCTGGTCGGGCTGGCCGAGGCTGCGCAGCGACTCGAGCGCGGCGTCGCCGGCCTCGGCCGAGGCACGGTTCGCGGCGGCGACCGCCTCGCGCACCTCGGCGCGGTTCACGGTGACGCTCCGCGGCGCGGAGATGCCGAGCCGGACGGTGTCGTTGCGCACGTCGATCACGGTGAGGACGATGTCCTCACCGATCACGATCTTTTCGCCCACCCGACGACTCAGCACCAGCACGCCTCGACCCTACCCGCCACCGACTCCCGTCGAGCGTCAAGGCGTCGGCTCGGCCCCGTCGGTCCCGTCGTCCGGCGCCGCACGCGTCGACTCCTCGGTCGCCTCGCCGGTGGCCGGTGCGCCGGAGCCGGTCGCCGGCGCTCCGTCGGAGCCGGTGGCCGGCGCGTCGACGGAGCCGGTCGCCGGCACGCCGGAGCCGGTCGAGGGCGCCGCACCACGCTCCGCGGGCTCGGCAAGGGTCGCTCGTCCACGCGGTGCGTCGTCGTCGGCCAGCGCCCGGCGCCCGGCCTCGGCCAGCACATAGCCCCAGACCACGCCGGTGGCGGGCAGCCCGTCAAGCCACGCCAACGGCACGCCCAGGTCGAGCAGCACGCCCGGGTGCCGTGCGTCCTCGGCGTGCTGGCCGGCGAGCGCGTCGACATGGTGGACCGGGAGGTCCGTCAGCTGAGCCTCGAGCCGCTGCCGGTCAGCGCGGGCATCGAGAGCCACCCACACCTGGTCCGGTGCGAAGACCTGGAGGATGCCCAGGACCGTCTCCTGCTCGGCCTCGGTGCGGCCGGCCTCGACGGCGAGGAGCATGAGCTTCCCGGCGTGGTCCTGGCACAGGCGCGTCGCCGACCGTGGGGTGCTGACCCGACGTCGGCCGGGTGGCTGCCGCTTCGACTCCCCGGAGGGCGCGGGCCTGCCCGTCACCTGGACGATCTCGACCGTGTGGTCCCCGGCCCTGGCCGCCATCTGCGCGCACGTGGCACGAACGGGCCCGGCGGCACCGAGCACGGCGACGACCTTCCCAGGGCCCAGCTGCGCCGCCACGGGTCGCGGTAGGTGGGCGGCGAACGTCATGATCGCCGTCGTCCGGTCGACCGCGGCGGGCGCGATGTGCGCCGCGGGGACGCCGAGCTCGGCGAGCGCCTCCGGCCCGGACCTGTCCACGGGCAGCGGAGAGGTGCGGCGGCGACCCGGACGCCCGGGTCGGTCACGATGCGCGGGCTTGTTCGCGCGCGCGCGTCCGGCCGGCTTCGGCTCACGGGCCGGCTCGGTCCCCTGCGA
>NZ_JBTSDU010000166.1:0-5481 GCF_054605595.1 Georgenia sp.
CGCCCCCCCCCCCCCACCCTTCGCCGCATGGCTCCGCCTGGCCTCAGGGCGGGGCCGGCTGTCAGTACGCCGTCTTGTCCGCGTCCGCGGTCGTCTCGGTGGAGCCCTCGTCGGTGCCGGCGCCGATCTGCGCCGCGGGCGTGCCGCCCTTGAGCGCCGCGAGACGTGCCTCGATCTCGGCGTCGCGGCCGTAGTCCTCGAGCTCGGCGAACTGCGACTCGAGCGAGCCGCCCTGCAGCTCGGCCTGGCCCGCGGCGAAGGCCTCCTCGTGGCGCACCTGCTCCTCGAAGCGGGAGATCTCGGTGGTCGGGTCCATGATGTTGATGGACGCGATCGCACCCTGCACCTTGGTCTGCGCCTGCGCGGTCTTGGACCGTGCGACGAGCTGGTCCCGCTTGCTCTTGAGCTCGTCGAGCTTGACGCGCATCTGCGTCAGCCCGCTCTTGAGCTTCTCCACCACCTCGTTCTGCGAGGTGATCATCGGCTCGGCGGACCGGGCCTCGTTCTCCGCCGAGATCTGCTTGCCGATCGCGATCTTCGCGAGGCCGTCGAAACGGGTCGCGTCCTCCGGGTTCGACGAACGGAGCTCGTCGGCCTTGGTGGAGGCCGCGAGGGCCTTCTGGCCCCAGTCGCGCGCCTCGGCGACGTCCGCCGTGTGGTCCTGCTCCGCGAGCCGCAGGTTGCCGATGGTCACCGCGACGGCGTCCTCGGCCTCCGCGATGGAGGAGGTGTAGTCGCGCACCAGCTGGTCCAGCATCTTCTCCGGGTCCTCGGCCCGGTCGATGAGGGAGTTGATGTTCGCGCGGGTCAGCTGGGCGATGCGGCCCAGGATGCTCTGCTTCTCTGCCATGGTGGTGCCCTTCTCTGTGATGGTCACGCGTCACGTGACGGATGAGGCGTTACGTGCCGAGGAGTCGTGGTGGGTGGGAGTGCGTGCCGGTCCCCGCCCCGGTGAGATCAGAAACCGCCCCCGCCCCCGCCGAAGCCGCCCCCGCCTCCGCCGAAGCCGCCGCCCCCGCCGCCCCCGAAACCGCCGCCCCCGAAACCACCGCCGCCGCCCCAGCCGCCACCGTGGCCCCCGCCACCGAGCAGGATGCCGCCGAGGATGAGGGAGCCGACGTCGATGCCGCCGCGGCGGCCGCCGCCGAAGCCGCCGCCACCCCAGCCGCCGTCGAAACGGTTGGCGTCCCGCTCGGCGAGGCGCTGGGCGTCGCCGGCGAGCCGCTCGGCGCGGGCGACGTGCTGCAGGGCCGTCACCGGCTCCTGGCCGCCGATGCGGTTCGCCTCGGCCGCCAGCCGGGCGGCCTCGGACAGGCGCGTGCGCGCGTCCGACCCGATCGAGCCCCGGTGGGTGGCGATGTAGTCCTGGACGGCGCGGAGCTGGGAGTTCAGCCGGCCCAGCCGGTCGTGCAGCGCCGCAGCGGCGCGGCGGTTGTTCTCGTCCGCCTCGCGCACGTGGGCGAGGGCGGCGTCGATCGCGGTCTCGGCCGTCGTCAGCCGCTGGATCGCCGCGAGCGGGTCCCCACCCTCGCGAGCCTGGTGCCCCTGGGCGATGGCGGCCACGGCGTCCGTGCGGCGAGCCGCGATCACCGGGTCGTCCGGGGCGAGCCGCTCGGCGTCGTGCACGTCCGCGGTGATCGAGGCCATGGCGGCGTCGAGCCGGGACCCGGCCTCGGCGAGGGCCCCGCCGGCGCCGTGCACACCCTGGAGCAGCCGGTCCGCCTGGGCGATCGCCGCCTCGGCGACGCGGGCGTGGGTGACTGCGGTGGGCCGGTCCCCGGCCGCCACCTTGGCCCGCCCCTCGGTGACGGAGGTCCGGGCGGAGGCGAGCAGCGCCTTGGCCTGGTCGGGGTTGCGGGAGACCGAGGCGAGCGCCGCGGCCGGGTACTGCGTGCTGAGCTGGGCCAGCTCGACGCGGGCGCCCTCGATCTCGCGGGCGACCTCCGTGGCGCGCTGCTCGAGCTCGTCGAGCACCTCGGGTGCGCGGGCCTGCATGTTCCGCAGCTTCGCGAACTGCTGCGCCTGCGCGCTCAGGGTCTGGTTGATCTCGTCGGTGAGCAGGATGATCTGCGCGTACATCTCCCGCTGCTGCGGCTCCGTCTCCGGCTCGTCGTCGTCGAGGAGCTGACGGAGGTGGAAGGCCTGCTCGGCCTGCTGGCCGGCCGCGGTGAGCGCGGCCGAGAACTCGTCCGTCGCCTGCAGGCCGAACTGGGCCTTGGCGAAGCCGAGCTCCTCCTCGGAGCTGCGGATGGCGTCGTCGGCGGCGATGAGGGCCGAGCCGGCCCGCTTGGCGAGCTCCTCGGTGGGCAGGTTGAGCGGGTGGTCCTTGGGCAGGTTGCGCGGGGTGCCCGCCGGGCGGGTGTCCCGCCGGCGGCGGGACACGACGAACCAGGCGACGGCGCCGATGAGCGCGAGCACGACGAGCGCCACGAGGACGCTCGAGACGATGCCCGCGGCGCCGCCCCCGCCGCCGGCGAGGTCACCGACCCCCTGGGCGTAGGCGATCGCGGCCTGGGCCCACTCGCCGTCGCCGAGCAGGGGCGCGACGTCGGCGGACAGCATGTTCTGCAGGTCCGTCTCGCTGACCGGCGAGCCGGAGTGGCGGGCCGTGCCGTAGGAGCGGACGTCGACGCCGACGGCGAGCAGGATGTTGTTCTGCCCCAGGTTGGAGGTGTTGGCCGTCTGCACCGCCCAGTCCGGGGCCGGTGTGCCGTCGAAGTCGGCGACGAACGTGACGTAGACCAGCTGGCCCGTCTCGGCCTGGACCTGGTCGATGGCTTGCTGGATCTCGCCGACGTCGCCGCCACCGAGGGCGCCGGCGGCGTCGGTGACCTGCCCGGTGAGCTGCTGCGGCGGATCGGCCACGGCCGGTCCGGTCAGGCCGATCGTGGGCAGCGCGAGCAGTGCGGCGATCGCCAGCAACCTGGCAGGGTGAGTCCTCACCAGGTGATCCTCGCCGTCCGGGACCGGGTTGGCAACGTCGGAACGGCCCGTTCGCCATCGGAGATATCGGGAACTTCCCAGGTCAGCGTGCCCGGACGCGGTGGCCGGCGGGGCCCGGACACCGGTCGTGCCCGGCGCTCGGCGACCACCACCGGCCGGCGCGCCCGTCACGCCGTCGCGAGGTCCTCCGCGTCGATGATCGTGTACGAGTACCCCTGCTCCGCCAGGAACCGCTGCCGGTGGGCGGCGAAGTCCTGGTCCACGGTGTCCCGGGCGACCACCGTGTAGAAGTGGGCGGTCTTGCCGTCGGCCTTGGGCCGCATGAGCCGGCCGAGGCGCTGCGCCTCCTCCTGACGGGAGCCGAAGGAGCCGGACACCTGCACCGCGACCGAGGCCTCCGGCAGGTCGATGGAGAAGTTCGCGACCTTGGACACCACGAGCACGGGGACCTCCCCGGCACGGAACGCGCCGAAGAGCCGCTGACGCTCGCGCACCGTCGTCTGCCCGGTGATCAGCGGCGCGGCGAGGGACTCGGCGAGCTCGTCGAGCTGGTCGAGGTACTGCCCGATCACCAGTGTCTGCTCGCCGGGGTGCCGGGCGAGGATCTCGCGCACCGCCCGCGTCTTGCCCGGCGCGGACGCGGCCAGCCGGTAACGCTCCTCCGGCTGCGCCGTCGCGTAGACCATGCGGTCGTGGTCCGGCAGCGTCAGGCGCACCTCGATGCACTCCGCCGGGGCGATGTACCCCTGCGCCTCGATGTCCTTCCACGGTGCGTCGTAGCGCTTGGGCCCGATGAGGGAGAACACCTCGTCCTCCCGGCCGTCCTCGCGCACCAGGGTCGCGGTCAGCCCGAGGCGACGGCGTGCCTGCAGATCCGCCGTCATGCGGAAGATCGGCGCGGGGAGCAGGTGGACCTCGTCGTACAGGATCAGGCCCCAGTCGTGCGCGTCGAGCAGCTCGAGGTGGGCGTAGACACCCTTGCGCTTCGTGGTGAGCACCTGGTAGGTGGCGATCGTGACCGGCCGGACCTCCTTGCGTGAGCCCGAGTACTCGCCGATCTCGTCCTCGGTCAGCGTGGTGCGCCGCACCAGCTCGTCGCGCCACTGCCGGGCCGAGACGGTGTTCGTCACCAGGATGAGCGTCGTCGTCTTCGACCGGGCCATCGCCCCCGCACCGACGAGCGTCTTGCCGGCCCCGCACGGCAGGACGACGACGCCGGAGCCGCCGTACCAGAAGGTGTCCACCGCCTCCTCCTGGTAGGGCCGCAGGTGCCAGCCGTCCTGCGCCAGGTCGATGGCGTGCGCCTCGCCGTCGACGTAGCCGGCGAGATCCTCCGCCGGCCAGCCGAGCTTGAGCAGCACCTGCTTGAGGTGGCCCCGCTCGGACGGGTGGACGACGACGTCGGTCTCGTCCACGCGCTCGCCGAGCAGGCCCTTGACCCGCTTGGAGCGCAGCACCTCCGCCAGCACCGGCTGGTCCAGGGCGTGCAGCACCAGCCCGTGGACCGGATGGTCGACGAGCTGGAGGCGCCCGTAGCGGTCCATCGTCTCGGCGATGTCGACCAGCAGCGGGTGGGGGACGGGATAGCGGGAGTAGTCGAGGAGAGCGGCCACGACCTGCTCGGCGTCGTGCCCGGCGGCGCGGGCGTTCCACAGCCCCAGCGGGGTGACGCGATAGGTGTGGACGTGCTCGGGGGCGCGTTCGAGCTCGGCGAACGGGGCGATCGCCCGGCGCGCCGCGATGGCGCGCGGGTGGTCGACCTCGAGCAGGAGGGACTTGTCGGACTGGACGATCAGGGGGCCGTCGGGCATCCGGCCATTGTCTCCCGAATCGGCCCCGGCCGGGTGCGGGGTGGATGTGGTGCGGGGTGGACGTGCTGGAGCCGCCGCCCACGCAGGCATCTGGCGTGGGTCAGTCCCGGGTCGCCGGGGCGACGGCGGAGATGCGGTGGATCGTGACGGTCAGGTCCGTCTCCCGGTCGAGGTCGCGCATGCGGACCCGGCCGCCGTCGACGTGCACCGGTTGCACCCGCCGTCGCTCGGGGGTGCCGCGCGCCCCCACGACGACGATCTCCACGGGGGTGCCGGCGTCCGTCGCGTCGCGCAGCAGCGCGAGCGCGTGCACCGGGTCGGTCGCGGGCAGCGAACCGTCCGCGCGCCGCGCGGCGTCCGCCCGTACCCGCCGCTCCCCGGCCCGCATGCGTGCGACGGCGGCGGCCGGGGCGGCGTCGTCGACCGGCCGGTCGTACGTGCTCGCCGCGGCACCGGGGTAGGTGGGCAGCCGGCGGCCGCCGCGCCGGCCGTTCGGGTCGCCGGGCCCGCGCGTGCCCAGCCCGCCGGGCGGGACGACGACGGCGCCGTCCGGGCCCTCGAGCACCGGCGCCAGGCCGGCGTCCCGCAGCGCGTCGAGCACCTCCGCCGGGCCGGCGGGGCTGATCAGCACGGTCGGCGCGACGGCCCGCAGCGACAGCTCCGCCAGGGCGGGGTCGGCGAGCAGCCCGGCGGCCGTGGCGTGGTCGTCGACCCGGAGATAGGCCCG
>NZ_JBTSDU010000167.1:0-5459 GCF_054605595.1 Georgenia sp.
ACCGTGCCCGAGGACGCCGTGCCCGGAGCCGGGGAGTCCGGTGACGGCGTGCCCGACGGGCCGGCGGGCGCGGCGCCCGACGGCGGTCCCTCGGGCGACCCCGGCCCCGCTCCCGGCGTCCCGGCCAAGGTGGCGCTCGTCCTGACACCCGTCGCCTCCGCGCCCGCGCTCGCGGGGCTGTGCGCGATGAGCGGCATCGACGTCGCCGTCGTCCCCACCGGCTCCGGCGCCGTCGCGGTCCTCGAGGTCCCCGCCAAGGCACCCGGCGGCGACTGGGACATCTCCGAGCTCCTCGGCGACGGCGGGGCAGCCGCCCTGCCGTCCGAGGCGGAGGAGCTCGCCGCCACGCTCTCGCGGCTCGCCCGCTCCGGCGTCGTCCTGCTGGTCGCGGACCTGGCCACGGACGTCGGCATCGAGTCGGGCCTGTCCGGCCACATCAGCGCCCGCCGCTACACCGGCGGCGAGGCCGACGAGGACGTCTCCGCAGGCCTGATCCTGGCCGGCGCGGACCAGGTCGTCGAGGACCTCATCCTCGGGCGCACGCGTGCCGCCCAGGTCAAGGGGCACCTGCGCTCCGGTGAGCTGCCGCGCTGGAAGGCCGCGCGCATGTTCGCGCGGGGCCTGCGGAAGAGGAAGTCGTGAAGGTCGCCGTCCTGGACTACGGCTCCGGCAACGTCCGCTCCGCCGTCCGGGCCCTCGAACGCGTGGGCGCCGAGGTGGAGCTGACCGCCGACGCAGGTGCCGTCGCCGCCGCCGACGGGCTCTTCGTGCCCGGTGTCGGGGCGTTCGCGGCGGTCATGGACCAGCTCCGTGGCGTGGGTGCCGACCGGATGATCGAGCGGCGCCTCGCCGGCGGCCGGCCGGTGCTGGGCGTGTGCGTGGGCCTGCAGGTGATGTTCACCGCCGGTACCGAGCACGGCGTCACCACGCCGGGGCTGAACCAGTGGCCGGGGGAGGTGGTGCGGCTGGAGGCGGAGATCGTCCCACACATGGGCTGGTCCCCGGTCCAGGTACCGACGGGCAGCACCCTGTTCGACGGCGTCGAGGGCGAACGCTTCTACTTCGTGCACTCCTACGGGGTGCAGACCGACCCCGGCGCCGCGCTCGCCGACGGCGGCCCGATGGAGCCACCACGCGTGACCTGGGCCGAGCACGGGTCCCGGTTCGTCGCCGCCGTCGAGAACGGCGCCCTCGCCGCCACCCAGTTCCACCCCGAGAAGTCCGGCGACGCCGGCGCCCACCTGCTGCGCAACTGGGTCACGTCCCTGCGCTGAACGGAGAATCATGAGTACACCGCGCCTCGAGCTGCTGCCGGCCGTCGACGTCGTCAACGGGCAGGCCGTCCGCCTCTTCCAGGGCGAGGCAGGCTCCGAGACGGCCTACGGCGACCCGGCCGAGGCCGCGCGGGCGTGGGTCGAGGACGGGGCCGAGTGGATCCACCTCGTCGACCTCGACGCCGCGTTCGGCCGGGGCAGCAACCACGAGCTGCTCGCCCGGATCGTCGACGAGCTCGATGTGCACGTCGAGCTCTCCGGCGGCATCCGGGACGAGGAGTCCCTGAAGCGGGCCCTCGGCGCCGGTGCGCGCCGGGTCAACCTCGGCACCGCGGCGCTGGAGAACCCCGACTGGACCTCCCGGGTCATCGCCCAGCACGGCGACCGGGTCGCCGTCGGGCTCGACGTACGCGGCACCACGCTCGCCGCGCGCGGTTGGACGCGCGACGGTGGCGACCTGTGGGACGTGCTCGCCCGTCTCGAGGCGGACGGCTGCTCGCGCTACGTCGTCACCGACGTCACCAAGGACGGCACGCTGCGCGGGCCCAACGTCGAGCTGCTCCGGGCCGTGTGCGAGCGCACCGACGCCCCGGTCGTCGCCTCCGGCGGGGTGGCCACGCACCACCACGTCCAGGTCCTGCGCTCGCTCACCGAGATCGGCGTGGAGGGGGCGATCGTCGGCAAGGCGCTGTACGCCGGGGCATTCACCCTCGGTGAGGCGCTGGACGTGGCGGGCCGGCCGTGAGCGGGCGGCACGACGGCCACGACCACCACGGGGGCCACGGGCATCCGGCGCCCGGTTCGGCCGCCCTGCCCGGCACCGGGAAGACGCTGCGGCCGAACCCCTTCGCGGGCGACGACGGCTCCGTTCAACCGGCCCTGGCCGCGGCGCTGGCGGTCGCGGACGACGGCGAACGGCTGCGCGCCGTCGTCGCGGCCCTGCGGGACGGGCGGGTCATCGTGCCGGTGGTCGCCCACGAGCATCCCGGGCGGGACGAGGACGGCAACGTGCTGGAGCACGACGCCGACAAGTTCACGACGGGCAACCCGCAGGCGGACGCCGCGGCCGCCGCGGCCTCGGTCGCCGTCCAGACCGCGGACGGGCGTGCTGCCATGCCGGTCTTCTCCTCCATGCAGGCGATGCTCACCTGGCGCTCCGACGCCCGTCCCGTCCCCCTGGAGGGCGTGCGGGCCGCGCTGACGGCCATCGACGAGAACGACTCGCTGCTCGTGCTGGACCCCGGCAACGCCCCGACGGTCGTCGTGCCCCGGCCGGCGGTGTGGGCGCTCGCACAGGGGCAGGAGTGGACGCCGTCGTGGGCGGACGAGGAGCTGCCCGGTGTCGTCACGAGCGCGCTCGCCGGCATCCTGGAGCTCGTCGGGGTGCGACTCGAGCGGGGCGGCCAGGCCGAGCTCCGGGTCGTGCTCGCCATGCGGAAGGGCCTGGACGCCGACCGGCTGCGCGACGCCATCACCCGCGCCTCCCAGGCGCTGTCGGACGACCCGGTGCTGCGTGAGCGGGTGGACTCCATGGAGCTGACCCCCGTCGCCGTCGCGTGAGCGCGGTGTCCCGTGAGCGCAGGGTCCCGTGAGCGCGGTGTTCACCGTCACCCGGGCGGCCGGCCGTGGCGAGGGTGGTCCGTGCTAGGCTGACCCACTGACCGGCCAGGACGGATGTCCTGGCACGCAAGCGGAGAACATCCCACCTGGGTCACCGGGCCGCCGAGAGGCGACGATGGTGATCGGGTTTGGTCGGTGAGGGGCAACCCTCGCCCGTGCCCTACGGGCGGCGTCGGCGACGCCGTCCCGGGTGGCCGACCAGCCGGGCCTCCGCGTGCGACAGCACGGCGGAGGCCTTCTTCGTCGTTGCCGCGGGCGAGCGACGAGGTAGAGGAGCACAGCATCAGCGAACCCCGCATCAACGATCGGATCCGCGTGCCGGAGGTGCGTCTGGTCGGACCCGCCGGCGAGCAGGTCGGTGTCGTCCGGGTGGAGGACGCCCTCAGGCTGGCGCAGGAGGCCGATCTCGACCTGGTCGAGGTGGCGCCCGACGCGCACCCGCCCGTCGCCAAGCTCATGGACTACGGCAAGTTCAAGTACGAGTCCGCCATGAAGGCACGCGACGCCCGTCGCAACCAGGCCAACACGGTTCTCAAGGAGATCCGGTTCCGCCTCAAGATCGACCCGCACGACTACGAGACCAAGAAGGGTCATGTGGTGCGGTTCCTCAAGGGCGGGGACAAGGTCAAGGTCATGATCATGTTCCGCGGTCGCGAGCAGTCGCGCCCCGAGATGGGTATGCGCCTCCTGCAGCGGCTCGCGGAGGACGTCTCCGACCTCGGCTCGGTCGAGTCGTCGCCGCGTCAGGACGGTCGCAACATGACGATGGTGATCGGACCGCACAAGAAGAAGGCCGAGGCGAAGAGCGAGCAGCGCCGGGCGCGCGAGCAGCTGGACAAGGCCAAGGAGGCCGCTGCGAAGCCGGTCGCCGAGGTCCCGGTCGCCGAGGTCCCGGCCGCCACCGAGGTCCCGGCCACGCCCGCGGCGCCGGGCGCCCCTGCGGCGCCGGCCACGCCGAGCGAGGCTGCACCGAGCGCGTAGGCGCGAACGCACGAGAACGCGCCCTGGGCCTCGCCGGGTCCAGGGCAGGACAGAACTGCGTCCGGAAGGGCGCAGCAACCGAGGGACGAACATGCCGAAGAACAAGACGCACTCCGGTGCGAAGAAGCGCTTCCGGACCACCGGCAGCGGCAAGCTGATGCGCGAACAGGCGAACAAGCGCCACCTGCTGGAGCACAAGTCCAGCCGACGGACCCGCCGTCTGTCGCAGGACCAGGTCGTCGCACCGTCCGACGTCAAGAAGATCAAGAAGCTGCTCGGCAAGTAACGCCGCCCCCAAACTAAGGAGACTGACGTGGCACGCGTCAAGCGGGCGGTCAACGCCCAGAAGAAGCGCCGCACGACCCTCGAGCGCGCCAGCGGTTACCGCGGCCAGCGCTCGCGCCTGTACCGCAAGGCGAAGGAGCAGGTCACCCACTCGATGACCTACGCCTACCGCGACCGCCGCGCCCGCAAGGGCGACTTCCGGCGCTTGTGGATCCAGCGCATCAACGCTGCGGTCCGCGCGGAGGGCCTGACCTACAACCGCTTCATCCAGGGCCTCAAGGCCGCTGGTGTCGAGGTGGACCGTCGCATGCTCGCCGAGCTCGCGGTGACGGATATCGCCGCGTTCAACGCGCTGGTGGCCACCGCGAAGGTGGCGCTGCCGACCGACGTCAACGCCCCGGCTGCCTGAGCCGGTTCTCGCGCGGCACGCCACGCGGAGCGAGTGACATGAGCGAGCGCCTGGACGTTCCCGAGCTGACCAACCCCCGCGCGGAGCGGGTGGTACGGGTCCGGGGACTGTCCAGGCGCTCGGCGCGTTCGCGGCACGGCCAGTTCCTCGTCGAGGGCCCGCAGGGGGTACGCGAGGCGGTGCGCCACGTACCCGGCCAGGTCCGGGACGTCTACCTCACGCCCGAGGCCACGGCCCACCACCCCGAGATCGTCGCGGCCGCCCGCGCCGCCGGCCGGTACGTCCACCTCGGTTCGCCCGAGGTGCTGAGCGCCATGAGCCCGGACGCGCAGGGCGTTCTCGCCGTGCTCGACGCGGCGGGCCCGACGACGTCGGCCGGCCTGACCGACCTCGCCGCGCTGCGCGGTGGCACCGGGCCCCGCCTGGTCGCGGTGCTCGCCGAGGCCGCCGACCCGGGCAACGCCGGGACCATCATCCGCGCCGCCGACGCCGCGGGCGCCGACGCCGTCGTCCTGGCCGCCGGCAGCGTCGAGGCGCTCAACCCCAAGGTCGTGCGCGCCACCGCCGGCTCGCTCTTCCACCTGCCCGTGGTCACGGGGACCTCCCTGGCCGACACCCTCGACGCGCTGCGCGCCCGGGATGTCACCGTGCTCGCCGCCGACGGCAGCGGGGAGTGGGACCTCGACGAGCTCCAGGACCGGGCGTACGCCCACCCCCTCGGGGTCCTGCCCGGGCGGGGGAGCGCCACGGCCGAGGCCGGCGTGGCGCCCGCCCCGGAGCTGGCCGCACCGACGGTCTGGGTCTTCGGCAACGAGGCCCACGGCCTGACGGACGCCCAGCGTGCGCTCTGCGACGCCGTCGTCCGGGTCCCGCTGCACGGACTCGCCGAG
>NZ_JBTSDU010000168.1:0-5436 GCF_054605595.1 Georgenia sp.
CGCACGAACCGGGGTAGTGCAGACCGCGCGAGGGCACACGCTGACGCTCCCGCGAGTGGCAGTGAAATGGATAACCCATGTAGCCAAGTCCCGGCGGGCCGGCAGGGCAGGCCGGCACTCCCAACGGCCACGCCGACGACGACTGGGTCAACCTGACTTGCCCCCACCAGGGTGGCGCGGCGGACTCCAGCAAACGACGCAACTGAACCGTCGTTACCGAGCCCGCGGGCGATGTGGGAACCGGTCCGGCCACCATCGAGGCTCCCGGTCTTGGCGCCTACCCGTCCCACCAGGGCAGGCTCGGCTGAACGACGACGCCGCCAGACCGCGCGGGCCCTGTGCCGGGCGTCAGAGCCCCTGCCATTCCGGCTTCGCCGCGTAGGTGCTGCGGAAGTAGTCCGCGAGCTGCAACCGCCCCGCCGCAGCGGCGTCGACGAGAACGCTCACGTGCGGGTGATGCTGCAGGACCGTGGCCGGCCACATCGCGCTGACGGGACCTTAGACGAGGTGATGGATCGCTTCGGCCTTGGCACGCCCTGTCGCGATCAGCACGACGTGCCGCGCACTCATGATCGTGGCGAGCCCTTGCGTCAGGCAATGGCGGGGCACCTGGTCCACGTCGCCCCCGAAGAATCGAGCGTTGTCCAATCTGGTCTGTTCGGTCAGCGTCTTGATCCGGGTTCGTGATGCGAGCGAGGATCCGGGCTCGTTGAACCCCACGTGGCCGTCGGAACCGATCCCAAGAATCTGCAGGTCGACTCCCCCGGCATCGGCGATCGCGGCCTCATACCCTGCGCACGCGGCGACGACGTCCTCTGACAGACGTGGATGCGAGGTCTCGCCCCGGCGTCGAGTGCAGGGCCGATCCCTGCGTGTCAAGGTGAGTTGAGACCAGCGGTTCATAGCAAGTCGTCCCTCGCAGGGCGAGATCAGGATCAACCATCATGAGCATTTCGACTCTTCCGTCGCCGGCGCCGGTGTCCACCGATGATGGGGGTATGAGTAGTTCCCATCCTCGTGCGGGTGGCCCGCGGCGGCGGACGTTCACCCCGGAGCAGAAGCTTGCCCACCTGGCGGCGTATGAGCAGGCCAGTGCGCAGAACCAGGGCGGTGCGTACCTGCGCCGGGAGGGCCTGTATTCCTCGCTGATCAGCGAGTGGCGCCGGTTGCGTGATGCCGGCGTGCTGGCGGGCAAGGCGCCCGGTGAGGCGATCGGGCGCCCGTCGAAGGACCAGGCCGAGATCGCCCGGTTGCGTCGGCGCCTGGAGGTGACCGAGCGGCGGCTGGCCACGACCGAGACCGCGCTGGACATCATGGGAAAAGCGCACGCGCTCTTGGAGTCGATCTCCGAGAGCGCGACCGACGAGCCGCGCAAGAGGCGCTGATGGGCGCTTACACCGAGCTCGTCAGTGCCGGGACCACGACCCGGGACGCGGCCCGGCTGACCGGGATCTGCCGGGCCACCGCCCACCGGCGCAGCGCCCGGCCCACCCCGATGGTCCGCGTCGTCGTCCCGACCAACCGGCTCTGCGACCTCGAGCGGGCCCGGGTGCTCACGGTGCTCAACAGTGCCGAGTTCGTCGACGCGGCCCCGATCCAGGTCTACGCCACGTTGCTGGACCGTGGGGTCTACCTGTGCTCGGTCTCTACGATGTACCGCATCCTGGAGGAGAACGCCCAGGTCAAGGAACGGCGCCGGCAGGCCCGCCACCCGGCCCGTAAGCGCCCCGAGCTGGTCGCTACCGCCCCGGGTCAGGTCTACACGTGGGACATCACCAAGCTGCCCGGACCGACCAAGGGCGTCTACTACGACGCCTACGTCATGATCGACATCTACTCCCGCTATATCGTCGGCGCCCACGTCCACGCCCGTGAGTCCGCTCCGCTGGCCGAGGAGATGATGAAGGAGGTCTTCGGTGTCCACGGCATCCCCGCCGTGGTCCACGCCGACCGGGGCACCTCGATGACGTCCAAGACCGTCGCGGCCCTACTCGCCGACCTGAACGTGACCAGGTGGCACTCGAGACCGAAAACGTCGAACGACAACCCGTACTCCGAGGCGTGGTTCAAGACCCTGAAGTACGCCCCACCCTTCCCCGACCGGTTCGGCTCCCTGGTCGACGCGAGGACCTTCATCGAGCACTTCGTGGCCTGGTACAACCACGAGCACCACCACACCGGGATCGGCCTACACACCCCCGCCGACGTCCACTACGGCCTCGCCGCCACCAAGGCCACCGAGCGCGCCCAGGTCCTCGCCGACGCCCGCGCCGCCAACCCCGCCCGCTTCAGCACCGCCACCACCCCGAAGATCCTCGCCCTGCCCGACGCGGCCTGGATCAACAAGCCCGAAGAGCACCAACCCACCGACCCGGCACAACAAACCGAAGTCGCCGCTTAACACCCACTGGCCTCACCTACCTTGACAAATTCCGGGGTGGAGGCGCTGCTCACCATGTCCCGTCGGTTCCTTCCCGGCCTCAGGGGTCCAATTCTCAGGGGTGCTGACCTATCGGTGCCGGTATGGCTCTTTGCCCCAGTCGTTCATGATCCGGGGGGGTGTTGCCGCCGGGACCGGCAGGTGGCCAGTGATCGCTGATAGGGGCCGGGCCAGACACCCTCGTCGGGTGCGGAGTCGCCTTCGTAACGTGGATGCCAGGGCGGGCTGCAGCGCTCGAACGCGCTCGAAGAACGTCCTGGCAGCCGCCGGGAATGGCGCTGCCGCCGTCGTCTTGGTCCCAAATCAGCGAGGGGTACTGGGCGGCCGCGTCGTCGCGCTCGGGACGGTCCTCGGAGAGCAGATAGGCCGCCGGGTCAGCAGGCGCCTCCTCGATCTGGCCTACCCCGTCGCAGCCGTGCACCTGACGGTCCTCTGACCTTGGGTCGTACACCGGGGCATCAGTGACGCCTCAGGGCTGCAGTCGCTCGATCCTCCAGCCTTCGCCTGTCCGAGTATAGGCGATCCGGTCGTGCAGGTTCATCGCGCCGCTCTGCCAGAACTCCACGAAGTCCGGCTGCAGGGCATAGACATGCCAGTGGTCGGGTCGCTCGAGCTCGACTTCCTCGAACCGGCGCTCAGTCGCCAGGAACTGAGCCTCCAGCGCGGCGCGATCGGCGATCGGCTCCGACTGACGGTTGGCGCAGTAACCAATCTGAGAACGGCGTGGCCGGGCATGGAAGGCGTTGTCGCTCACCTCCGAAGGCAGGATGACGACGTTGCCCCGAATGCGCACATGGCGCTTCAGGGCCGGCCAGTGCACGCTCATCGCGGCGCGCGGCTGGACCGCGAGTTGGCGACCCTTGCGGGCGCGGTTGTCGGAGAGGAAGGTCAGGCCACGTTCGTCGATGTCCCGAATGACGACCACCCGGGCGTCGGGATGTCCCTGGTCGTCGACTGTCGCCAGGGTCACCTCAAGGTGATCGGCCACGCCCTCGCGCCGAGCGTCATCAAGCCATGCCCTCACCTGCTCGAGGGGTGTGGGCGCAACCGAATCTTTTGAGAGCAACCAGACCGACCCAGACCTCGTGATTGATGGTGCAGTTGACGCTCATCGCCATCTGCGCTTCTGCATACAGTCTAGCCTCGACCTTTCACATCCGGGGCGTGGGGTGTGATGCTTGCCTGGGAGGTGGGCGGTGTCATAGCGTCGTAGCAACAGTGCTGGTCGGGTGAGGGGTTGTTGGTGGGACGCAGGTTGGCTGTTAAGCGTCACGGTGGCTGACGATCCTGGCGTCGTGGTCGGTGACGACGGGCGGTGATGGCGAGGCCCCCGGGCCTGGTGGCCCGGGGGCTTTTGGTCGTCATCGAGACGTGGTGGTCGTCAGTGGTGACGGCGGGCCTATTCGGTGTTCTCGGTGATCGCGGACTGGGCGGCGGACAGGTCGACGATGGACTTCTCGGCGGCGAAGGTCGCGATCAGTGCGGAGACGGCGAGGTTGTTGATCGAGCGGGGGTAGCCGCGGGAGGCCTGATGGATCGCGGCGATCGCGTCGTCAGAGAAGAGGGGGTCGGAACGGCCGGCGAGGGAGAGGTGGTGACGGACGTAGTCGGTGGTGTCGGTCAGGTTCATCCCGGTGATGGCGTAGCGGGTGGAGACGCGTTGGTCCAGGGCGGCCAGGACGGCGAGCTTGAGCCGGCGGCGCAGGGTGGGCTGGCCGATCAGGAGCAGGGCGAAGTTGGCGCCGGTGTCCATCTCGGTGTTGGTCAGCATCCTCAGGGACTCCAGGTCGGTGTTGGTCAGTAGGTGGGCCTCGTCGAGGACCACGACGGGCAGGCGGGCGCGTTCGTCGAGCTCACCGGCGAGCAGGTGGGCGGTCTGGGAGGCCAGCACCCCGGAGTAGAACGCGGGTTGGCCGCCCAGGGCGGTGACGATGGCGGTGTGGATCCCGCGCATGGTGATGGTGGGGTCGGCGATGTAGATGATCTGGTGGCGGGAGGGCTCGAGACCGGCCAGGGCGGCGCGGACGGCGACGGTCTTGCCGGCGCCGACCTCGCCGGTGATGACGCCGAGCTGGCGTTGGGCCACGCACCACTGGATGCGGGCGACGGCCTCGCGGTGGGCGGGGTGGGGATGCAGGCCCTGGGGTGGGATGTTGCGGGAGAAGGGCATGGTCGTGAAGCCGTAGTGGGCCTGGAGGCGGTCGATGCTCACCGGGCCACCTCCTTGAGGTTCACGGCCCCGCCGGGGGCGGCTGTGTCGGTGAGGGTGGTGAAGGTGATGGGCTGGGCGGTGATGGTGTCCTTGTGGGCGGTCTCGATCAGGCGTAGGTAGTCGATCCCGGAGGTGGCGGCGGCGCCGGTGTCGGCGTCCGCGGCGGCGCGGGCGGCCTTGGGGTGGACGTGGCGGGAGATCTCCAGCAGGGCGGCCTGCCCGGCCGGGACACCGCCGGCGGCGGTGACGGTGATCGGGGCGGTCAGGTCGAAGGGGTCGTAGACCAGCTCGACGCGGGCCCCGGCCAGCAACGGGTCGACCTGGTAGGTGTTGGCGTGCAGGGAGACCGTGCCGGCCTTGGACACGCTGCGGTGGGCGGACCAGCGGAACGCCTCGGCGATGATCTCGGCGTCCTTGTGGTTCGGGCGGCGCCCTTCCCAGCCGGCGTCCCACCGGGTGATGGGGCTCTGCCCCGTGGTGGTGTGGACGCCGTGGTGGTAGACGACCTCGACCCAGGAGGTGAACAACGCGTTCAGCTCCTCCAGGGTGGTCACCGCCGTTCCCGCCGCGGCTGCCCGCGCCGGCGCCGGTATCGTCTGGGCCGTCGCGGTGGTGATCTCGGTCAGGAACTGGGAGGTCACGGTGTTGAAGAAGCGCTCGATCTTGCCCCGGCCCTGGGGCCGGTAGGGGCGGGAGTGGATCAGCCGGATCCCCAGCCTCGCGCAGATCCGCATCAAGGACGCGTCGGAGAACGCCGAGCCGTTGTCGACGTAGACGGCCTCGG
>NZ_JBTSDU010000169.1:0-5415 GCF_054605595.1 Georgenia sp.
CGTACTGCGACTTCCCCCGCAGGTAGGTGCTTTTCGTGGTCGATCCGTCGTGTTCGCCGATTCCTGAGGCTCCTTCGTTGGAGCAGCTGCTGATACTGCTCGCGGAGCGGGATGTGGCGTTGACGCAGCGCGATGCGCTGATCGCCGCGTTGGCGGGGCGGGTCGCGGAGTTGGAAGCGCGGTTGGGGAAGAACTCCAGGAACTCCTCGAAGCCACCGAGCAGCGACGGCCTGGGCAAGCCGGCACCGAAGTCGCTGCGGAAGCCCTCGGGCCGTAAGCCCGGTAAGCAGCAGGGCGGTCAGGGCTTCCGGCTGCAGCCGCGACCGGATCCTGATGAGGTCCGCACCCACGTCCCGACCGGCTGCGACGGGTGCGGAGCTGACCTCACGCACGCGCCCGTCGTCGGCACTGAGACCCGTCAGGTCTTCGACCTGCCAGAGATCGAGCTGATCGCGATCGAGCACCGCGCCCAGCGACGCCAATGTGGCTGTGGGGCGGTCACCCGCGCGGCGTTCCCTGCCGAGGCGACCGCCCCGACCTGTTACGGCCCAGGCGTCGCCGCGCTCGCGACGTATCTGCTGGGCCGGCAGCACCTGCCGGTGGAACGCGCCGCGGAGTGCCTGGAGGAAGCGTTCGGCGCGGCGGTATCCACCGGCTGGCTGTCTTCACTGCTGCCGAACGCAGCTGCTCGTCTGGATGGGTTCCTGGCGATCGCCCGCGAGCAGCTCGCCACGGCGCAGGTCGCGCACTTCGACGAGACCGGCGGCCGGGTCGCCGGCAGGTTGCACTGGATCCACGTGGCCTGCAACGACACCTGGACGCTGTTTCACCTGGACCGCAAGCGTGGCCGGGTCGCGATGGACGCCGCCGGGATCCTCCCAACCTTTAAGGGTGTCGCGATCCACGACGGCCTGGTGGTCTACCGCCAGTACGACCAGGCCCTTCACGGTTTGTGCAATGCCCATCACCTGCGGGAGTTGGCCGGGATCGCGGAGCTCACCGGACAGGCGTGGCCCACCAAGCTTGCTGAACTGCTCGTGGAACTGCACGTCGCGGTCGAGATCGCGAAGGCCAACGGCAAGACGAACCTGCCGGCCCGCCGGCTGGCGTCGTTCGGCAAGCGCTTCGACGCGCTGATCGGTGAGGGCAAGCAGCTCAACCCGCCGCCCCCACGGACCGGCAAGCGAGGCCGCCCGGCCCTGGGCCCCGCCGGATCGCTGCTCACGCGCCTGGCCACGCACCGCGCCGACGTGCTCCGTTTCGCCACCGACTTCGCCGTCCCGTTCGACAACAACCAAGCAGAACGCGACGTTCGGATGGTCAAGCTCCAGCAGAAGATCAGCGGCGGCTGGCGCTCCGAGAATGGTGCCGAGTCGTTCCTCGACGTCCGGTCCTACCTATCGACAGCACGCAAACACGGCCAGAGCGCGATGGTCGTGCTCCGCGACCTGTTCACCGGCCAGCCGTGGATCCCCGCCGTCGGCGCCAGCCCGTAGCCAGCGGGACCTGAACAGTTACCCGGACGGACCATAGATCGCGGAGCGCGGCCCCATGCATGGCGTCATCGCCTGCAACCTCGTCCGCAAGCTCGTCCGCAACCGGGCCGCCGAGGTCGGAGCTGTCGCCGCTCGGGCTCTCGCCGGCCGCGGCTCCGGCCCGGGAGGCGGCGCGACCCCGCGGCTGCTGGCCGGCACGACGTCACCATCCCGCATGCCGGGGAGCTCGCACACGACGTGGGCCAGGACGTGGCCCTGGAGCCACGCCGAGAGCCAAGGTGTCCGCGCACCTGCGGTCTGGTGCGAACGCCTGCGGAACGGGAGGCTCACGCGACCTGCGCTGATCCGGCCCGACCGACAGTTCCGACGCGCCCCGTACCCCGACGGATCACGAGGTGGGGGTTCGAGTCCCTTCGGGCGCACCGCCGGGCCGGATCACCGACCGCCGGGCCAGATCATCTGATCGATACCTGTTGACAAGACGGCAGTGCGCGAGGACTGTAAAAGCAAGATGAACCATACATAGAAAGGATTGATCATGACCGCCAACGTCGCCAGTGCCCCGCATGCGCACCAAGCAGGGGGGCACACCCTCGAACGGGTGCGATCCGACCCGGCTTTCGGCGCGTTCACCTTGCTGCGCATCGGGTTCGTCGCGCTACCGATGGTCTTCGGCATCGACAAGTTCACCAACGTGCTGACCGACTGGGCCGGCTACCTCGCGCCATGGGTCGTGGACCTGCTGCCGTTCGGTGCCTCGACGGCGATGATGATCGTCGGCGTCGTCGAGATCGTCGCGGGCCTGCTCGTCGCGATCCGTCCGCACATCGGCGCGTATGTCGTGGCGCTGTGGTTGGCCGGCATCATCGTCAACCTGCTGACCTACTCAGGTTTCTACGACGTCGCACTGCGGGACTTCGGCCTGCTGCTCGCCGCTCTCACCTTGGGCCGGCTGGCCTCGGTGTACGACCGGCACCCCGCCTCCTCGTGACGGACCCCGACGTCGGGCGGGTGCCCCGCACCGGAGCACCCGCCCGATGCCGGATCGGCCCCAGCGCCGGGGGTTCCGCGTGACACGGTGGGTCGATGTGGACCGACCGCGCGCGGGTGCTCCAGGACGTTTCGATCGCTGGCTGGCTCCCCGGCTCCCCGGCTCCCCGGCTCCCCGGCTCCCCGGCTCTCGGGCCCGATGGGCACGGTCACCCGAACCACCCCGGACGGGTACCCGGCCTACGCCCGGATCCTGCACCCCGTCGACCCCAGCAACGACGAGCCGCACCAGCGTTGGGCCGATGTGGCGCGCACCACCGGCCGCCTGATCCATCCACTGGTCCAGTGGCATGCCCTCATCGGCGCCGACGGCCCGCACGCCCACAGCTCCGACCTCTGGGACGGCGGCAGGCCACCCCAGGGCAACCTCCCACTCCCCGCCCTCCAAACCCTCGCCGACCTGCTCGACGGATACACCGCCACCCAGACGACTGCTCCTTCGCGATCTGGCAGGGCTGGGGCTCGCACAACGGTGGCAGCACGCACCTGACGCTGTCCGACGGCGGCCCCGCCACCTCGGAGACTTTGCCGAGGCTCTTCGACGACCGGGAGTGGGTGGCACCTCGGCTGGCGCTACCAGGGCGTGAGTACCTCCTGCTCGGCGGACCACTCGCGGCCATCGGTGACATCGCCCGCTACAAGCCCGGCTGGCCCCGGTGGACGCAGTCACCAAGCCTGTTCTGGCCGTCCGACCACGCCTGGTGCGTCGCCACCGAGATCGACGTCGACTCCACCATCGTCGGCGGCAGCGCCGCGGCCGTCCACGCCATCCTCGCCTCGCCCGACCTCGAGGCTGCCCTGCCCGTCGTGCCTGGGGACTCCCTCCAGTCCGACGCCGACCACGTCAACCGCTGAGGACGGTGCCTTGGTGTCGGCCGTCGAGGACGGTGCCTTGGTGTCGGCCGTCGAGGACGGTGCCTTGGTGTCGGCCGTCGAGGACCGTGCCTTGGTGCCAACCGCTGAGGACCGTGCCTTGACGCGTCGCTTTCGGCCACAATCGTGGCGCGTGTGAACTCATGACCGCAAGAACGCGTCACGCCAGCCTCATGAGCACCAGATGTGGCCGGATCTGCCACGCCGGGCGACGTCGACCGCGATCGGGGTGTGAGTTCGACGTAGGACGAGCCCGTCAGGCCGAGAGCAGCGGGGAGGTAGGCGTACGCGGCCAGACTCACCGCGAGCTGGCCCGTGGGCGCGCCAAGTTTCCACGAACTCGTCACTCCGGCGACGAACTCGCACTCCTGCGATACGAGTTCGTCGCCGGAGTGACGAGTTCGACGGAGGTCGGTGGAGGGCAGGTCAGCCGGAGGCGTCGGTCGGGCGCGCCCGAGCGGCCGGGTGGCATGCCGGATCTGCGCTGGCCCGATGATGGAGTGCCGATAGTGGAGGGCATGGAGCCCTGATGATGGAGGGCATGGAGTCCCGATGACGGAGGGCATGGAGCGGATCTGGTACCCCGGGTGGCCGTGCCCCGTGGGGGAGGTCCTCCCCGTCCTGCGCCACGGCGCCGCCGATCCCACCTACCGCGACGACGGCAACGGCACATGGTGGCGTGGCGTCCGCACGCCACAGGGCCCGGCCACGCTGCGCCTGCAGGCCCGCCCCACCGACGGCGAGATCCGGGCCACCGCCTGGGGCGACGGCGCCGCCTGGGTGCTCGACGCCGTGCCCGCCATGCTCGGCGGCATGGACGACCCCACGGGCTTCGCCCCCCGCCGCCACCCGCGCGTGGCCGAGCTGGCCCGCCGCCACCCGTACTGGCGCCAGCCCCGCACCGGCCTGCTGATGGAGTCCCTCGTTCCGGCGGTACTCGAGCAGAAGGTCACCGGTCAAGAGGCGAACGCCGGCTACCGCGCCCTCGTCCACCGCTTCGGCGAGCGGGCGCCCGGCCCCGGTGCCGACCTGCACCTGTGGATCCAGCCCGACCCGGCCACGCTGACCACCATCCCTTCCTGGGAGTGGCTGCGGCTGCCCGTGACCCCCGCCCGCTCTCGCACATTGGTCACCGCCGCCAAGGTGGCCCGCTCGCTCGAGCGCCTCGCCTCCGCGGAGCCCGCGGATGCCGACCGCGCACTGCGCTCCCTCCCAGGTATCGGCCCCTGGACCGGCGCCGAGGTTCGTGCCCGCGTGCACGGCGACGCCGACGCCGTCAGTTTCGGCGACTACCACGTCGCCGCTGACGTGGGCTGGGCGCTGACCGGCCGGGCCGACGTCGACGACGGCGGCCTGGCCGAACTGCTCGAACCGTTCCGGTCCCACCGCTACCGGGTGCAGCGCCTCGTCGAGCTCGACGGCGCCCGCCGACCGCGCCGGAGCCCGCGCGCCGCACCCCGCACCCACCTTCCAGGTTCGCGCCGCTTCTGACGAAGAGGAGACGCGCGAGGAATCCTCGGCGGTCCGCCGGGCTGCGGCTTCCGCCGGGGCGCACCGAGACGCTGGAGCTGTCCGTCGCCCGGGAGATCGTCCGCCGCTCGGACGCGGTGTGGTTCGCCCCCGAACGCACGCCACAGGCGGATCTCGACGACGGCGTCCTCGTCCGCCTCGAGGTGGCCACCCCCGGCTCGGCCGAGCCCGTCGGCCTGCTGCGCCGCAGCCTCGCCGAACCGTCCGCAGCCCGGGACGACCTCGCCGAGATCCTGCGGGATCTCGCCGAGGGGTGAACGGGTGGCCCGCGAGGCCGCCGATCCGGGCGCACCGCCGGCCCACGCCACGAGCGGGCGCACCGGCCCGCCGCCGCACGGCCCCACCGCCGCACCGCCGCACCGGTCCCGCCACCCCACCGCCGCACCGGCCCCGCCGTCGCACCGGTCCCGCCGTCGCACCGCCGCACGGCCTCCCCCGCCGCACGAGCCCGCCGCCGCACGGGCCC
>NZ_JBTSDU010000170.1:0-5334 GCF_054605595.1 Georgenia sp.
AGCACGACCCCCTTCACCTGCACCCCCGGCCAGGTCTTCACCAACGCCTCGGCCAGTCTCGGACAGGGATACGTCTACGTCGGCGGCTCCATCGTCGCCGCCGAATCCACGGGAAAACCAGCGGGGACCTACAGCGGCTCGGTCGTGATCACAGCCAGCTATCCCGCCTCCTGAAGTCTGATCCCCTGACCTTCCTCGCAGTCCTCCCTTGCTTCTCGACGCAGTTCCCCCCACCACCCCGAGCACTCCCATGATCAAGCGCTTCCTCGCCATCGTCCTCCTGGCCACGCCGGCCCTCGCCGGTGCCCAGAGCGTGACCGCGACCGCGACGGTCCTGCCGACGGTCAGCAACGCGATCACGAACATGAACTTCGGCAATGTCACCCCGGGCACCGCCGTGACGCTCGCCGCCGACGCCACCCCGAGCTCGCCGCAGCAGGCGGGTCTCGTCGCCCTCACCTTCAACACATCCACCGCGACGGTCGCGATCCCGGCGTCCGTGACGATGAGTCGGACCGGCGGCGGCACGATGGTCGCCAACCTCGCGTGCGGCAGCGCCCCGACGGTCGGCGGCACCGTGACCGCCCAGACGGCGGCCGCCTGCCAGGCGGGCGTGGCCTTCTCGTACAACGGCAACAACTCTGCCCTCGCGACCGGCGCGCTCTACATCGGTGGCTCGATCGCCGCCTCGCAGAGCCAGTTCGCCCGCGCCGGCGTCTATACCGGCAGCTTCCCCGTCACGATCACGAACACCGCGAACTGAGGCACGTGACGGGGCGCCATGGCGCCCCGTCCTCTCCACATGACTGGCACGGGGTGGTTTTTCAGCTGGGGCGGGATCCTCACGGCAGCGCTGATGATGGCGATCCCGGAGAGTGCCCGCGCCCAGCTGGCCACACCGCTCCAGGGGCTCAGCTTCGGCGCCCTGATGGCCGGAGTCCCCGACCGGGTGACCCTCCAGGATTCGCCGCGCCGCGCCGAGATCAGTCTCACCTCGACCGGCACGGGGAGCACGCAGGTGGACCTGCGCTTCATTCTGCCGACGGCGATGATCCATCTCCCCACCGGCGCTCGGCTTCCCCTCGCCTTCGGGACCGCCGACGCGGCGGTGTATGACGCGAAGAGCGGCAAGGTCCAGCTGTTCGATCCGGCGGTGGGAACCAGCTATCGCCTCAGGAAGAACGCGGTGACGGTATACCTCGCCGGCACGGCCCTTCCCGGGGTTGCACAGCGCGCCGGAGCGTACGCGGCCTCGGTGACCCTGCTGATCACGAACCCCGCCCAATAGCACCCCCTTCGCCTCCCCCCATGCGCCGCCTCTCGCTCTCCGACATCCCCCGCCTCCCCGTCCGACTCGCCGCGCGCGCGCGGCTCGTCGCGGGCGCGCTCCTGCTGCTCGGCAGCGGCGCGCGGTCGCTGCGCGCGGTGACGGTGAGCCCATCGGCGCTGTACATCGACAACCGCACGCGGTCCGGGGTGATCACGCTGATCAACACCGGCACCCGACCCGAGGAGATCGAGATCGGTTTCGCCTTCGGGTACCCGCGCGCGGATTCGCTCGGCGCCGTCACCGTACAGCTCCTCGATACGGTGCCCGGCGGCGAGCCGTCCGCGGTCTCCTGGCTGCGCGCCTTCCCGCGCCGCATCCGGCTGGAGCCGGGGCAGCGTCAGGCGGTGCGCGTGCTCGTGCAACCCCCGGAGGGGCTTGCCCCCGGTGAGTACTGGGCGCGCATCCTCGTGCGCTCCCGCGGTGCCCAGCCCCCGATCGAGGAGCGGCAGGGGGAGATCCGGTTGCAGGTCGAGGTGGAGACGGTCATCGCCACTGCGCTCTCCTACCGCAACGGGCCCGTGAGCACGGGCATCGTGGAGGCGCCGGTGCGCGCCGTGCCGGTGACCGACAGCCTGCTGCGGCTGGTGATGGATCTCGAGCGCCAGGGCAACGCCGCCTTCCTCGGCCGGCTCCGCGCCGAGCTGGTGTCGCCCGCCGGCGTGGTCGTCGCGCGTGAGGACGAGGACATCGCGGTGTACCGGACCATGCGGCGGAAATTCGACATCGTCCTGCCGCCGGAGCTGCGCGGGAAGTCGCTCGCCGGCTTCGTCGTGCGATACTCGCTCGACACCGAGCGGCAGGACCTTCCTCCCGGCGGCGCCCTGCCCGTGCCCCCCCGCCAGGGGAAGGTGTCGGTCTCGGAGCGGTCGGGATGACCCGCACGCGCCTGCGCCTCGCCGGCAGCGCCGCTCTGCTCGTGGGCGTGCTGGTGCTGCTGGTGCTGCTGGTGCTGCTCGCCCCCCGCACCGCGCGGGCGCAGGGGCAAGCGTCGCAGCCGCTCGGCGGGACCGCCTTCCTGGACTTCGCCACCACCGGTGCGGGGGTGCGCAATCTGCGCTTCGGTGACGTGACGCCCGGATCGGCGGTGAGCGTGGATGCGGCAGCAGGGGCGGGCGCGGCATGCAGCGGCGGCTGCCAGTCGGGACTCTTCACCTACCAGAACGTCAGCACCTTCTTCCTGTTCCGGTATCTCCAGGTGACCTTCCCCTCGCTGCCGACCGTGCTCACCGGCCCGGGGGGCGCGACGATGCCGGTGAGTTTCCGCGCGAAGGGCTGCCTCGTCAATCGGACGACCGGCGTGGACTACTACTGCTTCGCCAACGCCGCGATCACGAGTGGCGGCACGTACCGCATGCAGGTGAATTCGCCGGCTCCTGGCGGCGCGGTCGCGCAGCGCGACGCGAACCTGTACGTCGGTGGCACGCTCACCGCGGCCGCGGCGCAGCGCGCCGGCGTCTACAGCGGCACGGTGACGGCCGTCTTCGCCTACACGATCTTCTGAGCCCGCCATGCGGCTGCCATCTCCGGCAGCCATCCTCCCCCAGCTCCGCGCCGTGCTCCTCGCGGTGGCGTGCCTCGCCACGCCGCTCCGCGCCCAGGTGCCCGGCGGCTTCGAGCAGGGGGTCTACGACCTCCGGGTAGGCCGGGCGGCTGGCGTCACCAGTCCCGTGCTGGTCACCGTCCGCGGCGCCGTGCTGGTCCCCGTGGATCGCGTGATCGCCCTCACCGGACTGCCGGAGCCCGTTCGCACGAACGACTCCGTTCGAGCGACCCCGGTGGTGGGCACGACTCGCGCAGCGGTGCTCGATCTGCGCGCCGGCCAGATCTTGCGCGACGGGGAGGTGCACCCGATCGCGAGCGACGAAGCCGCCGTGGTGGACGGGCAGATCTATCTCGCTCCTGCGCGACTCGCCGAGTGGCTCGGGGCGCGTGTGGTGGAGGATCGCGAGAATCTCGTCATCACCTTCTCGCGCACGCCGCCTTTTCCCGTGGAGCAGCAGGTGACCACGCGCGAGCGCCGCGCCGCGTACGGCAGCCGTGTGGGGATGGCCGACAGCGCGCGCGCGGCGGTCCCCTGGGTGGCCCGCTCGGGAGGAGTGGCGGCGGAGTGGAACCTCTCGCTCCCCTCCGCGGACCTTGCGCGCAACGCGGCGCTCCAGCTCCAGGTGGGGGGGGCGCTCTTCGGCGGCGGCTTCCAGGCGGGGAGCACCGTCTCCAGTCGGCGCGGGCTCGACGCCGCCGAGCTCTCCCGGAGCTGGCGCTACGCCTACGTCAATCCGCTGTCGCCGTTGCTCCGATCGGTGGAGATCGGGAACCTGGGCACCGCGACGAGCTATCGCGCCATTCGCGGGATCGCGATCTCGAACGTGCAGCCCTTCCGCAACGGCTTCTTCGCCTCGGTCCCGGTGATTCCCGACGTGCCGGCCGGCTGGTCGTACGAAATCTACCAGAACGGAGTGCTGCTCGGCTTCTCCGACGGCGCGCAGCAGACCGCGGTTCCGGTCCCCCTGTACTACGGCAGCACCCCGGTGGAACTGCGCTTTCTCGGGCCGGCGGGCGAGGAAGTCACGCGCGCGTACGTGTACCAGGTGGTGGGCCAGCAGCTTCCGCCGGGCGCCGTCGAGTACGCGATCGGGGCTGGCTCCTGCCCCGCGGCCGCCAAGTGTCGCCAGGTCTCGTACGCGAACCTGGCGTATGGAATCCGTCCCTGGATGACGGTGAGCGCGGGGGCCGAGCTGGTGGATTCGCTGGGGCGGCGCGGCTACCCGTATGCCCGCGCGCTCCTGGCCATGCCGAGCGGGTACAACGCGCGGGTCGAGCTCACTCCACAGATTCGATCCGCGAGCGTCGCCTTCCTGGGCCTGGGCCGGCTCGCGGCGTCGCTGTCGGCGGGGGAGACCGCCGCCGGCGCGGCGGTCGCCAGCTTTGTGGACGCGACCCGCAGCCGGCGCTTCCTCGAGCCCTCGCTCGTGTTCCCGCTGCGCGGCGAGCCGCTCGGGATCCGGGCGCTGCGCGTCGAGGGCCGAGTCGAGCAGCCGGCCGGCCGCTCGATGGACCGCATCCGCGCCACCCACTCCGCCCATCTGCCGCGTGGGCAGTACGGGCTCCACTACGATCGCGACCCCCTGCAACGGCTGGGGTTCGTGAGCGCGAGCGGTACGTCGCTCGTCCCGCTGCGCGTGCACCGCTGGAGCGGCCTGGTCCCGGTGCAGACCGATGCGGCCTTCACCCGCCGGGGGCTGCAGCGGGTGAGCCTCGGGACCATGGCAGGCAATGGGCAGAATCGGAGCGTGAGCGCGACCGTCCGCTGGCTCCGGCCGCAGCAGGGCTTCTCGCTGGTGATCTCCTACAACGCCTTCCTCGGCCGCTTCCGCCAGTCGGCCGCGGTCTTCGCGACCCCGCGGCGCGCGATCGCGACGACCGTGTTGGGGGGCACGGCGGTGTACGACCGGCGCAACGGTCTGGCCCAGAGCGACCGCTTCGGGATCAACACCGCCGGCGTGACCGGCCGGGTGTTCTTCGACGAGGACGCCGACGGCCGGTACTCGAGCGCCGATCGGCCGGCCGCGGATGCCCGCGTCATCGCCGACGCAGGCGCCACCCGCACCGATGCGGAAGGGCGCTACCGGCTCTGGGGATTGCTTCCCTACGAGCCCACGCGCGTGGTCGTGGACACGCTGCAGGGGATCGACCTCGCCTACGCCCCGGCCACGCCGGAGTCGCGGCTTCGTCCCACGCCGAACCTGTTCAATCCCGTGGACATCCCGCTGTTGCGGACGCGGGAGCTGGTGGGGCAAGTGGAGGGGTGGGCGGAGATGGCTGCGGGGGGCATCGGGCTGGAGCTTCGTGACGTGACGACCGGCAAGGTGCGGGAGGTGATCACCTTCAACGACGGCGCGTTCTATATGAGCCGCGTGCCCCCCGGTCGCTACGAGTGGCGGATCGCCGAGTCGTCGCTGCGGGCCCTCCGCGCGCAGGTGGTCACGCCGTGTACGCCGCGGGTG
>NZ_JBTSDU010000171.1:0-5326 GCF_054605595.1 Georgenia sp.
GTGCGCACCCGCCTGTCCGCCTGTCCGCCTGTCCGTGGGAACCCGTACACTCGAACGTACGTATGAAGGAGGGGTGATGGGACCGCGGTATGCCGAGCTGCACGCGCACTCGGCCTTCAGCTTCCTCGACGGCGCGAACCTCCCCGAGGACCTCGCCCTCGAGGCGCACCGCCTGGGCCTGGACGCCCTGGCGCTGACCGACCACGACGGCCTGTACGGCGTGGTGCGCATGGCCGAGGCAGCCCGCGCTCTCGGCCTTCCCACCGTGCTGGGGGCCGAGCTCGACCTCGGCACCACCGGCCGGGCGGGAGCGCACGAGGGCCCCGGCGGCGTCCCCGGGATGGCCGGGCGGCCCGACCCCGACGGCACCCACCTGCTCGTCCTCGCCCGCGGCCCGGAGGGGTACCGCCATCTCTCGAGCGCGATCGCCCGCGGGCACCTGGACTCGGGGGTCAAGGGCCGGGCGGCGTACGACCTGGAGGATCTCGCCGCCCAGGGTGGCGGGGAGTGGCTCGTGCTCACCGGGTGCCGCAAGGGTGCGGTGCGCCGAGCGCTCGACGGCGCAGGTGCGGCGGGTGGGTCGTCCGCCGACCGGCGGGGCGCGGCCGGCACGGAACTGGACCGGCTGGTCACGCTGTTCGGCCGGGAGAACGTCGCGGTCGAGATCACCGACACCGGTTCTCCGCTCGACTCGGCCCGCAACGACGTCCTGGCCGAGCTCGCCCGTGCCGCCGGCCTGCCACTCGTGGCCACCGGGGCGGTGCACTGTGCCCGACCCAAGGACCAGCCCCTCGCCGACGTGTTGGCCGCCGTCCGCGCCCGGGTGTCGCTGGAGGAGATCGACGGCTGGCTCCCCGCGGCGCCGGCCCACCTACGCTCGGCGGCGGAGATGGCGGCCCGCCACCATCGCCACCCGGACGCGGTCCCCACGTCCACGGCGCTCGCGGCCGAGTGCACCTTCGACCTGCGGCTCGTCGGGCCGGACCTGCCCCCGCACCCCGTCCCGCCTGGGCACACCGAGGCCACCTGGCTGCGTGAGCTCACCCACCGGGGGGCCGCTGGCCGCTACGGCCCGCCCGGGGCCGAGCGGATCGCCGGGGCCTACGCGATGATCGAGCACGAGCTGGAGATCATCGAACGGCTGCACTTCCCGGGCTACTTCCTCATCGTCCACGAGATCGTCCAGTTCTGCCGCGACCGGCGCATCCTCTGCCAGGGACGGGGCTCGGCCGCCAACTCCGCGGTGTGCTTCGCGCTGGGGATCACCGCGGTTGACGCGGTCCAGCACCGGCTGCTCTTCGAACGCTTCCTCTCCCCGGGCCGTTCGGGCCCGCCGGACATCGACCTGGACATCGAGTCCGGGCGCCGTGAGGAGGTCATCCAGTTCGTCTACACCCGCTACGGGCGCGAACACGCCGCCCAGGTGGCCAACGTCATCTCCTACCGGCCACGGTCCGCGGTGCGCGACGCCGCCCGGGCGTTCGGCCACGACGTCGGGCAGCAGGACGCGTGGTCCAAGAGCATCGAGCGCTGGAGGAGTCTGCGACGGGCCGACGACGGTGACGGCGGCGCGGCCGGCGTGACCCGTGACGGGCGCGCCCCGGCTCCTGCCGACGATCTGAGCGCCATCCCCGACCAGGTGCTCGACGTGGCCGAGCAGATGCTGCGCCTGCCGCGGCACCTCGGCATCCACTCCGGCGGGATGGTGCTGTGCGACCGACCCGTGATCGAGGTGTGCCCGGTCGAGTGGGCCACCAAGCCCGGACGCACCGTGCTGCAGTGGGACAAGGACGACTGTGCCGACGCCGGCCTGGTCAAGTTCGACCTGCTCGGGCTCGGCATGCTGACGGCGCTGCGGCTGGCCTTCGACGCGATCAACGCGCACTGGTTCGACGGCGCGGACGGCCGGACCGGTGCCGGTGCCGGTGCCGGTGCCGGTGCCGGTGCCGGTGCCTGCAGCGTCGGTGACGCCGTCGCCACCGACGCCGACGAGCTCGGTCTGCACTCCTTGCCCCAGGAGGACCCGGCCGTCTACGACCTGCTCTGCGCGGCGGACACGGTGGGGGTGTTCCAGGTCGAGTCGCGCGCGCAGATGGCCACCCTGCCGCGCCTGCGGCCGCGCGAGTTCTACGACATCGTCGTCGAGGTCGCCCTGATCCGCCCTGGGCCCATCCAGGGTGATTCCGTCAATCCCTACATCAACCGCCGCCTCGGGCGGGAGAAGGTCACCTACCTTCATCCGCTGCTCGAGCCGGCACTCGCCAAGACCCTCGGGGTGCCGCTCTTCCAGGAGCAGCTCATGCGGATCGCGATGGACGTCGCGAACTTCTCCGCCGCCGAGGCCGACCAGCTGCGCAAGGCCATGGGCTCCAAACGGTCCGTCGAACGCATGGAGGCGCTGCACGCCCGGCTCGTGGCGGGCATGGCCGAGAACGGGGTCGCCGGTGAGGTGGCCGAGGCCATCTACGACAAGCTCAAGGCCTTCGCCGACTTCGGATTCCCCGAGTCGCACGCGTTCTCCTTCGCCTACCTCGTCTATGCGAGCGCGTGGCTGAAGGTGCACCACCCCGAGGCGTTCTACGCCGCACTGCTCGCCGCGCAGCCCATGGGCTTCTACTCGCCGCAGTCGCTGGTCGCCGATGCCCGCCGGCACGGGGTGAAGGTGCTGCGGGCGGACGTGAACGCGTCGGCGGTGCAGGCGCAGGTCGAGCAGGGGTCGGTCGTCCGGGACCAGGTCGAGCGGGCGCAGGTCGAGTGGGACCAGACACGTGACGAGCGGCGGGTGAGTGAAGAGCATGTGGCGGGTGACGCCGTCGGGCGGGCGGTGGGTGACGCCGTCGACCCCGACCTGCTCGCACCCGACGTCGCCGGCCTCGTCCATCCGCACGCCCACCTCGCGGTGCGCCAGGGGCTGGCACCCGTCCGGGGGGTGGGGGAGAAGACGGCGGAGCACATCGTCACCGAGCGGGACCGGGGCGGTCCGTTCGCCGACCTGGCGGACCTCGCGCGACGGGTCGATCTCACCGCCGCACAGCTCGAGGCCCTGGCGACGGCCGGCGCCATGGAGTGTTTCGGGCTGGAACGTCGGGAGGCCCTGTGGGCCGCCGGAGTGCTCGCCGGCGAGCACGGTAGGCGGCGCACCAGTCGTCCCCGGTGGGCGGGGTCGGCCGGCGACACGGGGGTCGATGGTCGGGGAACGGATGGTCGAAGGGCTGAAGGCCCGGGGAGCGGGGGCCCCGGCACCGCCTGGTACCAGCCGCCGCTGCCGGGGACCGCCGTCGGGGTGCAGGCTCCCGGTCTACCCGCCATGGACGACGTCGAGACGGCGGTGGCGGACGTGTGGGCAACGGGGGTGTCACCGGACTCGTTCCCCACCCAGTTCCGCCGTCACGACCTCGCGGCCGGCGGGGTGCGGACGGTGGCCGACCTGGTCCGCTGCGCACCGGGGGATCGGGTGCGGGTGGCCGGGGTCGTCACCCATCGGCAGCGGCCGGGCACCGCGGGTGGGGTGACATTCCTGTCCCTCGAGGACGAGACCGGGCTGCTCAACGTCGTCTGTTCCCCGGGCCTGTGGGCACGGCACCGGCAGGTGGCGCGCACGAGCGCTGCGCTCGTGGTCCGCGGGACGCTCGAACGTGGCGACGGGGTGACCAACCTCGTCGCCGACAGACTCGATGCTCTGAGCCTGTTGGTGCCCTCCGCCTCGCGTGACTTCCGCTGAGGGCTGCCGCCGTCGATGAGGGGCGGCACCGACACCCGACACCGCCTCGCGACGACGTGTCGCGATGATGCCACCCCGTCCACAGATTTGGCAGGATCTCGCCAATCCCCTTGTGTCATCGAACGTACGTTCGATATGGTGAGGCTAGTTGTCGACGACGGAGCCGGCAGGAGACGCAAGGGGGACGAGATGGCCACGGTGCCTGTCGCGGGCTCGGGTGACCGCGCTCCCGTCGACCTCAGCTCCCTGACCGAACGGCTTGAACAGGCCAGTGCCCTGCTCGTCGGGCTGAACGGGACGGACCTCCTCGGCCTCCGCTCACGTGACCTGCTGGACGCCGTCGGCAGGGTCGAGACGCTGCGCCGGCAGATCGAGGCCTTGGGGGCCAAGGTCATCGCGGCCGCTCAGGCGGACGGCGCGTGGGCCAACACCGGGGCTCGGACCTTCACCGCGTGGTACCGCAACGCGACCGGGCGCCACCGTTCCACGGCCGCTCAGCAGGTGCGCCAGTCCCAACTTCTGCGGGACGTCCTCCCGCTTGCCGCCCGCGCGCTCGAGAACGGTGAGATCAGCGCCGATCACGTCGACGCGCTGATCCGCCACGCCGTCGACACGCCCGAACGGCGTGCGCAGCTGCGCGACCCCGTGATGGGCGAGGAGTTCCTCGTCGAGCGGGCCACTGCGATGGATGCCACCGACTTCCTCAGGCTGGTCAAGCACTGGGCCATCCGCACGGACCCGGATGCTGCCGACCGGTCCTGGAAGGCCGAGTCCGAGCGTCAGGAGCTCGTCGTCGCGCCGACGCTGGGCGGTTACCACGTCCAGGGCTGGCTCACGACCGTCAACGGGCAGGCACTGCTCGTGGCCCTCGATGCCCGCACCGGCACCCCTGCCGCCGGCGACACACGGACGACGGCGCAGCGCCGCGCGGACAGCCTCGTCTCGCTCTCGCACCTGTCTCTCGACTCCGGCACCCTGCGCCCCAGCGCCCGGATCCGACCCCACATCTCCGTGAGCGTCCCGCTCGACACCCTCCGGCGACTCATCGACGCCGGCGAACCGTCCCACGAGATCCACTCGTGCGACCCGGACGACGCCGACATCCCGGGCATCCCCCAGGTGATCCCCGGGTCCCTCGACTACACGCGCCTGAAGGGCGCCGAGGCGGCCACGCTCATCGACGGCGAACCGATCCCGCACCAGCTGCTGGCCCAGCTCGCGTGCCAGGGCGCGTTCCACCGTGTGATCTTCGGTTCCGACTCCGAGATCCTCGACGCCGGGCGCGAAGAACGGCTCTTCACCGCAGCCCAGACCCGCGCGATCATCGCCCGCGACCGACGATGTCAGTACCCGGGTTGCGACGCCCCGCCGGGCGAGGGGGAGATCCACCACTCGATCTGGTGGTACGAACACTTCGGCAAGACGGCGGCCGAGCTGGGTCTCCTGCTCTGCTGGTTCCACCACGAGTTCGTCCATCGGCACGAGATCACCATCGAGCGCGCCGCGGGTGCGTGGCGCTTCACCAGGACCGACGGCACCGAGATCACGGCGACCAGCGGGCCACCCTCAGCCTGGCCCGTGGCTGTCGGGCCCACCGAGAACGGG
>NZ_JBTSDU010000172.1:0-5321 GCF_054605595.1 Georgenia sp.
CCGGGGCCCCGCCGGCGGGGCCCAGTCGTGAGGAAGTACCGCGTGGCCAGCTCCCACAAGCTCGTGATCGTCGAGTCGCCCGCCAAGGCGCGCACCATCGGCGGTTACCTGGGCGACGACTTCGAGGTCGAGGCCTCGGTGGGGCACATCCGTGACCTCGCCCAGCCCTCGGAGCTCCCAGCGGACATGAAGAAGGGCCCGTACGGCAAGTTCGCGGTCGACGTCGAGGACGCCTTCGACCCCTACTACGTCGTCGACGCCGACAAGAAGAAGAAGGTCTCCGAGCTCAAGCGTGCCCTGAAGGGCGCCGACGAGCTCTACCTCGCCACGGACGAGGACCGCGAGGGCGAGGCCATCGCCTGGCACCTCCTCGACGTCCTCAAGCCCAAGATCCCCGTCAAGCGGATGGTCTTCCACGAGATCACCAAGGAGGCCATCACCCGCGCCCTGGAGAACACCCGCGAGCTGGACACCCGGCTCGTGGACGCCCAGGAGACCCGCCGCATCCTCGACCGCCTCGTCGGCTACGAGGTCTCGCCGCTGCTGTGGCGCAAGATCAAGCCGGGCCTGTCGGCCGGGCGCGTGCAGTCCGTGGCCACCCGCATGGTGGTCGAGCGCGAGCGGGAACGGATGGCGTTCCGCTCGGCGTCGTACTGGGACGTCAAGGGCACCTTCACCGGCGGGCCGGCGCAGGACCGCGGCGACTTCGTCGCGCGCCTCGTCTCCCTGGACGGGCGCCGCGTGGCCACCGGCCGCGACTTCGGCGACGACGGCGAGCTCACCGCCGCCGCCCGCAAGGCGCAGGCACGGCACCTGCAGGGTCCCGAGGCGACCGCGCTCGCCGCCGCCCTGGAGCAGGCTGACGCCCGCGTCTCCTCGATGGAGACCAAGCCGTACACGCGCCGGCCCGCCGCGCCGTTCACCACCTCCACGCTCCAGCAGGAGGCCTCCCGCAAGCTCCGCATGAGCGCCCGGGACACCATGCGCACCGCGCAGGGGCTGTACGAGAACGGCTACATCACCTACATGCGGACCGACTCCCCGGTGCTCTCCGGCCAGGCGATCGCCGCCGCCCGCCGCCAGGCGGCCGAGCTCTACGGCCCCGAGTACGTGCCGGAGAAGCCGCGCGTGTACGGCGCCAAGGCCAAGGGCGCGCAGGAGGCGCACGAGGCGATCCGCCCCGCCGGCGACTCCTTCCGCACCCCCGCGCAGGTGGCCGCCAAGCTCACCGGCGCCCAGTTCAAGCTGTACGAGCTCATCTGGAAGCGCACCGTCGCCTCGCAGATGGCCGACGCCCGCGGTTCCACCGCCACGGTGCGCCTGGCCGCGACGCCGCGGCTCCCCGATGGCGCCCGCCAGGCCGAGCTCACGGCGTCCGGCACCGTCATCACCTTCCGCGGCTTCCTCGCCGCGTACGAGGAGGGCCGCGACGCCGACCGGTACGACCGGCGTGAGCAGGACGAGAAGGAGACCCGGCTGCCGCGCCTCGCCGAGGGCGACGCCGTCGAGACCGGCACGGTCACGGCCGAGGGACACGAGACCACCGCGCCCCCGCGCTACACGGAGGCCAGCCTCGTCAAGGCCATGGAGGAGCGCGGTATCGGCCGCCCGTCCACCTACGCCGCGACGATCGCGGTCATCACCGACCGTGGCTACGTCGACCGGCGCGGCCAGGCGCTGGTGCCCACGTGGCTCGCGTTCTCCGTGGTCCGCCTGCTCGAGGAGAACCTCCCGCGCCTCGTCGACTACGACTTCACCGCCGAGATGGAGTCCGACCTCGACCGCATCGCCGCCGGCGAGGAGGACCGCGTCGACTGGCTCACCCGCTTCTACCGGGGCGCGAACGAGGAGCCCGGCCTGCGCACCCTCGTCGAGGGCCTCGGCGACATCGATGCCCGCGCGGTCAACAGCATCGACATTGGCGACGGCATCACCCTGCGCGTGGGGCGCTACGGCCCCTACATCGAGACCGCCGGCACCGACGGCGCGCCGGGCGAGCGGGCCAGCGTGCCGGACGACGTCGCCCCCGACGAGCTCACCGCGGAGCGGGCGCGCGAACTCCTCGCCGCCGGCGCCGACGACGGTCGCGAGCTCGGCGTCGACCCGGGGACCGGGCACCCGATCATCGTGCGCAACGGCCGGTACGGCCCGTACGTCACCGAGGTCCTGCCCGAGGCGGACGACGGCGCAGCGGCCGCGGCGCCGTCGACCGCTCCCGAGGGCGACGCCCCGGCCGGGGCGAAGAAGAAGCCCGCGAAGAAGAAGGTCGCCAAGGCCAAGCCGCGCACGGCGTCGCTGTTCACGTCGATGGACACCGCCACCATCTCCCTCGAGGACGCCCTGCGCCTGCTGTCCCTGCCCCGGGTGGTCGGCACCGACGCCGAGGGCACCGAGATCACCGCGCAGAACGGTCGCTACGGCGCCTACCTCAAGCGCGGCACGGACTCGCGGACGCTGCCCGAGGGCGAGGAACAGCTCTTCACCATCACGCTCGAGGAGGCACTCGCGATCTACGCCCAGCCGAAGGCCCGCCGCGGCGCCACCGCCCGCCCGCCGCTGCGCGAGCTGGGCACCGACCCGGCCTCGGGCAAGCCCGTGGTGGTCAAGGACGGTCGGTTCGGCCCATACGTCACCGACGGGGAGACCAACGCGACCCTGCGCAAGGACGACGACGTGGAGTCGATGACGCCCGAGCGCGGGTACGAGCTCCTGGCGGAGAAGCGGGCGAAGGGCCCGGCCAAGAAGCCGGCCCGGAAGACGCCGGCCCGCAAGCCCGCTGCCAAGAAGCCTGCCGCCAAGAAGTAGCCGGCCGGAAGCCTGCCGGCAGGAAGCACCCGGTAGGAAGCCCGCCGGTAGGAAGCCCGCCGGCAAGAAGTAGCGGGCAGGAAGCACACGGCAGGAAGCAGCCAGCAGGAAGCCCGCTGGCAAGAAGCACCCAGCGGACCTGCACCGCCGGGGGAGGAGTGGGTGGCTCCGGGAACGGGTGCACGGCCCCGGGCTACCCTGGTGCGATGGCATCCCAGGTGACGACGTCGTCCGCCCTTCCGGCCGCAGCCGACCCGATGGGCGCGCCGCCGCTCCGATGGGGCGTCCTCGGTGCCGGCGGGATCGCCGGGCGCTTCGCGCGCGAGGTGCCGACCGGGAGCCGGCAGCAGCTGGTCGCCGTCGGCTCGCGGGACCAGGACCGCGCGCGAGCCTTCGCCGCCGAGCACGGGATCGAGCGCGCGTACGGCAGCTACGAGGCCCTGGTCGCGGACCCGGAGATCGACGTCATCTACGTCGCCACCCCGCACAGCCTCCACCGCGAGCACGCCCTGCTCGCCCTGGCGGCCGGCAAGCACGTGCTGGTGGAGAAGGCGTTCACCCGCAACGAGGCCGAGGCGAAGGAGGTCCTCGACGCCGCACGCGCCGGGGGCCTCTTCGCGATGGAAGCCATGTGGACGCGGTTCCTGCCGCACATGGTGGCCCTGCGCGCACTGGTGGGGTCCGGCTCGTTGGGCGAGATCCTCTCCCTCACGGCCGACCACGGCCAGCGGCTGGACACCGTCGCACGGCTGCTGGCGCCCGAGCTCGCCGGCGGTGCACTGCTCGACCTCGGCGTCTATCCGCTCGCGTTCGCGCACGACATCCTCGGCGCCCCCGCCACCGTGCACGCGGTCGGTGCGCTGACCGACGCCGGGGTGGACGTGCACGAGGCCGTGACCCTGACGTACACGAGCAGCCGCACCGTCGCCGTGTGCCTCGCGAACATGTGGGCGTCCTCCTCGACCAGCGCGTCGATCGTCGGCACCGCAGGCCGGGTGGACGTCGACGGGCCGTTCTACCGCCCGACGTCCTTCACGGTCACTCCGTTCGACGGTGAGCCCTGGCGCTGGACGGACGGCGCGACCCCGGACGTCGGCGGCTTCGAGTACCAGGCGGCCGAGGTGGCGCGCTGCGTGAGCGAGGGCCGACCCGAGTCGGCCACGATGCCGTGGTCAGCCACGCTCGAGGTCATGGCCACCATGGATGAGGTCCGCCGCCAGCTGGGCGTGGTCTACCCGGCCGAATAGCCCTCCCCCCTTTTCGCGCCGCACCCTCCTCGCACCTCCCTCCGCCGCCACCTCCGCGCCGAACAGGCCCTAAAGTGCCAAAACTGGGCAAAATCTGCACGTTAGGACCTGTTCGACGGGGGTGGGCGGACCGGGGGTGGGCGTGACCGGGGGGAGGTGGACGTGGTGGGGGCGTGGGGGCGGGCGGCCACCTGGTCCACAGGTTGAGGGGGCGAGCAGGCGATGAGCGGCGTCGTGGTGCTTCGCTCCGGACATGGCATCCGAGCTGTCGACCCGATTCCGGGCGCTGGTCGCGGCGCAGGAGGGCCTGATCAGCGCCACGCAGTGCGAGGTCCTCGGCCTGAACAGCCGAGTGCGCGGCAAGATGTGCGAACGTGGAGCATGGGTGCGCGTCGTGCGGGGGGTGTACGACACAGCCCCGAGAGCGGAGCGAAGCTGGCAGTCGCGGCGTCGTCGGACGGCGTTGGTCGGGCTGCTCCGATACGGGCCGGACGCCGTCGCCGTCGGGTCGAGCGCGCTGGTCCTTCTCGGCGCCGAGGGAGTCCCGGCGGGCTTGCGGCCTGAGGTTTCGCTCGGACGCACGCAGGCGAGGACGGCACTGCGTCGCCCCCGGCGTGGCTGGGCGGCGGAACCGCTGCGCAACGGCGGCGTCAGGGTGGACGTGCGCCAGTTCGACACCGCGATGGATGCCGTGCAGGTGGGCGGCTTCCGTGTCGCCACTCCTCGGTGGGCGCTCGCCCAGGCAGTTCCTGAGCTGCCGCGCCGAAATGCGGTGGCGGTCATGGACTCCCTGCTGAATCGCGGCCTGCTCGACCCCGCAGGACTCCACGCGGCGCACCTCCTTGCTCGTGGGCGGCGTGGGGTGGCGCGGACCCATGCGTGGTGGGCGCTCGCGGATGGCCGCGCCGCCTCGCCGCTCGAGACGTTCGGCCGCCTCGACTGCATCGATCACGGGGTCCCCCCGGATGAGCTCCAGGTCGAGATCCGCGACGAGCACGGCATCCTCGTCGGAAGAGGCGATGCAGGGTGGCGGATCCGCGACGGCCGCTGGCTCATCGCCGAGTTCGACGGCAGGGAGTTCCATGAAGCGCTGCCAGCGCTCCTGCGCGACCGCTCCCGACAGAACGAACTTCACCTCACCGGGAGAGCCGAGGTCCTGAGGTTCACGTTCCGCGACACGACCGTGGACGGCCACGTGGCTCGAACCGTCCACCGGGCGCTGCAGCAATGGCGGTAACCAGCCCCCCGCCCGCCCCCCCCCCGACCCCC
>NZ_JBTSDU010000173.1:0-5232 GCF_054605595.1 Georgenia sp.
CGCCGACCCACGCGGCGCCGCTTTCGCCGCCCTGCTCGCCCGCCACGCGTACGAGCGGCACGTCGCGTCCGAGGTGGACGCGCTCCTGCTCGCGCGCTACCGCGAGATCGTGCGGGTGATCCTGACCGACTACGCCGACCTCACGCCCGCCGCACGCGCACGGACCGCGCTGCTCTACGGCCAGATCCAGCGGCTGGTCGGCGACGGCTACGCGGACGTGGAGCGGCTGGTGCTGAGGGAGATGGGGGCGTACGCGGGGCTGGAGGCGGACGTGGCGCAGGCGGAGCTTGCCTCCTACTTCGCCCGCTCGCCCTACGCGGACGGCGTGGACGTGACCACGGGGCTGCTGACGCGGGCGCAGGTGGTCGCGGTGGCGGAGCTGCCGATCCAGGGGCTGACGATCGGCGAGTGGTTCCGTGGGCAGGCGGCAAGCATGACGATCGCGACCCGTCAGCAGATCCAGCTAGGGCTACTCGCCGGCGAGGGGCCGGCGACGATCGTGCGGCGGATCGTGGGCGCGCGTGGGCAGACGGAGCCGGACGTGTGGCGCCGTGCCCGCCGGGACGCCACGGCGGTCGTAAGGACGACGGTCACCGCGACGCACACGGCGGCGGCTCAGGCGACCTACGAGGCGGCAGGGCCGGACGTGGTGGATAGGTACGCGATTGACGCGGTCATGGACGCACGGACCACGGTCATCTGCATCTCCCTGGATGGCACGATCCACCGCGTGGACGACCCGACCGCGCCGCGCCCGCCGTTCCACCCGAACTGCCGCACGACGGTCAAGCCGCTGCTCGCGGAAGCGATGGCGGCACGGCTGGGGCTACCGGCAGACGGGATCGCGCCTCGGCACCGATTCGCTGATTACGGGTCTTGGCTCTCTACGCAGAGCGAGTCGGTCCAGAACCGCGTGCTTGGCCGGCCGGCGGCGGGGCTCTGGCGGGCGAAGAAGCTGAGCCTGCGCGACCTCGTGGGGCAGGACCGGCGCGTGCTGACGCTGGCGCAGCTCGCCGAGCGGCTGGGCGTGGACCGGGCGGGGCTGAGGGGGATGGCGGCGTGAGGGGGAGTGGAACTCAACGGAGAGGACCAATGGAAGTGATTGAATACGGCCCACGCCCCTGCGGCGGCTACCACGGCTCGTGGGAGAGTTGCGAGCGATGCGGCACGGTTGCGGCCATCGCCGAGACGCGCCCGATACTCGGGCCGGTGCGCTGCATGTGCGACGAGCCCGGACCCGTCGTGATCGTGGACGCCGGGGTGTGGGGCTCTCGTGCCTGCGGGACGTGCAGCCGACTCCTGATCGACAGCGGCCCGCCGGTGCGCGGTGCCGCATGGAGAGCGATTGGCGATGTGGTTCACGCGGCCGGCTGCGCGAGCCTGGCAGTCGGGCCGGACGGGTACTGGCATGGCTGCGATTGTGGCGGTGCGTACGCTCCCGCCGCCCCCACACCCACCCCGTGACACCCCACCCCGTTCGCGCGTCCTATCAGTGACAGCACGAAACCTACGCGCGACCGATTAGATTGACGTAGCACCCGCGCCCGACGCGCGGCACAATCCACACCGGAACGAGCGGCGAGCAATAGACCCTGAGGGGTCCGTTGCCTGCCGCTTTTTGCGTTCCGGCCAACCTAGCCGCGGCGAGACGCCGCAGGACCGCACTGCATGGCCCTCAAAGCCGTTCTGGAATCGCTCGACGGCGTGCCGGACGCACTGCACGGCGAGTACACGCACGACGAGGTGACCGGCCACTACCGCCTGAACGTGGAGGACGCGGACGCGCTGGTGGACGTGTCGGGGCTCAAGTCGGCGCTGAAGAAGGAGCGCGACAACAGCAAGGCGCTCGCCGCGTGGCGGAAGGCGTTTCCCGACAAGACGCCGGACGAGATCGCGGAGCTGATCGCGACGGCCGGTACGGGCACGCCGCCCGCGAAGACTGCCGAGGACACGGAGAAGCTGCGCGAGAAGTGGCGGGCGGACATCGCCGCCGAGTACGCGCCGAAGCTGTCGGCGCTGGAGGCCGCACAGAAGGAGCTCAGGACGCTCAAGCTGACCGACAAGGTGCGGGCTGCGGCCATTGAGGGCGGAGTGGACCCCAAGCGGATCGAGGACGCGCTCAGGCTCAACGCCGATGCGTTCGACCTCGACGACCAGGGCCGCGTCGTCGTGCTGGACGAGGACGGCGACCCGTCCGCGATCACGCCCGAGAAGTACTGGGCGGAGAAGGAGAAGGTACGTCGCCCGTATCTGTACGCGGGCACGGGGGCCTCGGGGAGCGGGGCGCCAGTGGACAAGAAGGGCGGGGGAGCCGCCGCGCAGGATCTGTCGAAGCTCCCCCCCGAGGACCGCCTACGGCTCGCTCGGGAACGGGGAATCAAGTAGTACCCCACCCAAGTAAGAGGTGACCCGATGGCCCTGACCATCCTGGAAGCGGCGAAGCTCAACCCCGGCGAGGTCGTACGTGGCGCCGTGGTGGAGATGTTCGCACGCGAGTCCGACATCCTGCTGGCGCTGCCGTTCAAGCCGATCAGCGGCAACGCGTACAGCTACAGCCGCGAGGGCGCTCTGCCCGGCGTCGCGTTCCGCGGCGTGAACGAGAGCTACACCGAGTCCACCGGCATCGTGAACCCGCTCACCGAGGCACTCAAGATCTCGGGCGGGGACCTCGATGTGGACAACTTCATCCTCAAGACGCAGGGGATGGGCGTTCGCGCCACTCACGAGGCCATGAAGGTGAAGGCGTTGTCGCAGGACTGGGCGCGCGTGTTCATCAAGGGCGACAGTGAGGCCGACCCGCGCGAGTTTGACGGGCTCCAGAAGCGCGTCACGGGCACGCAGCTCATCGCGGCCGGTTCCACGTCGGGCGGAGATGCGCTGTCGCTCGCCAAGCTCGACGAGCTGATCGACGCCGTCCCCGGCGCCACGCACCTGGTGATGTCCAAGGCGATGCGCCGGCTGCTCTCGGCCGCCGCCCGTACGACCAGCGTGTCCGGTCACATCGTGTGGGACAAGGACGCGTTCGGCCGTCGCGTGCTCCAGTACGCGGACCTGCCGATCCTCGTGCCCTACTCGGACAACGGCGGCACCGAGCCCGTCGCGTTCGACGAGGCCAACCCCGGCGGCGGCACGGCCGTGGGAACCTCCATCTACTGCGTCGCGTTCGGCGACGGCCGCCTGACCGGCATCCAGAACGGCGAGATGGACGTGCGCGATCTGGGCGAGCTGGACACCAAGCCGGCGTTCCGCACGCGCGTCGAGTGGTTCGCCGGAATGTGCCTGGAGCACGGTCGCGCAGCCGGCCGGCTGTACGGCATCAAGAACGCCGCCGTCACGGCCTAACCCGAGGACTGAGAACATGGCACAGAAGACCTACACGTTCGACGCCCTCCTGGAGCTCAAGGACGCGGGCGCAATCACCGCCGACGCTGCCGCCACTGTGGACAGCACGGCCAAGATCGTCGATCTCGGCGCCGCGCGCGCCAACGGCGTGGTCGTCATCGACGTCGCGTCGCTCGACGTGGCGACCGGAGACGAGCTGTACCTGCTCAAGTTGCAGGGCTCCAGCTCGGCGACGTTCGCCAGCGATGTCGTCAACCTCGCCTGCTCGATTCACGGCGACTCCAGCGTCACGGGCGCGTCGGCCGACACCACCGCCGGCCGCTTCGAGCTGCCGTTCACCAACGAGCAGGACGGCACGGTCTACCGCTACGTCCGGATGTTCACGGACGGCACCGGCGCGACCGCGTGGAGCATCAACTACACCGCCTGGATCGCCAAGCACTAACCCGCCACCGGAGATCCTGACCCATGACTACGACCACTCCCGCGCGCCCGCTGCCGCCTGCGACCACTGGCCGCAAGGTGACGGTATACGAAGTGTCCACCGGCGCCGCTCTTGAGCGGTGGCCTGTGGACGCGCGGGAGCTCGTAGCCACGGGCGAGTACAGCACCACCCCGCACCCCGCGCCGGCCGCTCCGACAGAGCCGGCCGCGGTGCCCTCCCCTGCCCCGGACGCGCCAGCAGAAGCGGCTGCGCCGGCAGAGGAGACAGCAGCGCCCGCACCCGACGCGCCCACCCCGCCCCGTAAGCGCCGCCGGAGGGCCAGCTAGTGGCCGTCACGCTGGACGCGACCGTGGGCGGCGAGGCCGCCAACAGCTACGTGGCATACGCCGACGCCGTGGCCTATCTCGGCGCCCGCCTCAATGCGACCGCGTGGGAGGACGCAGGCGCCACCGACCGCACCAAGGCGCTCGTGACGGCCACGCGGCTACTGGACTCGTTCACGTACAAAGGCGTCAAGTCGGACACGGCGCAGGCGCTCAAGTGGCCGAGGGAGGGCACGGTGGACGATGACGGTGAGGAGTACGCGTCGGACGCGATCCCCTCGCCCGTCGCCGACGCTACCTGCATCGTCGCGCTCGCGCTCCTGGCCTCTGGCACGACTGACGCGCTTGCGCCCGTGCCGGTGTCCGGTATCGCGGCGCTCAAGTCGGGCGACGACGCGATCGCGTTCCGCGACCGCACGGCCGGCGCTGCTGGCACGACGCTCGGCGCCGGCTGGCTGCCGCCGGACGCACAGAGGCTGGTCGCGCACCTGATGCTGACGCCGCCGGGCTCAGGGCGCGTGGTGAGGGCGGCGTAAGTGCCCCTCTCACTGACCGGCCTACGCGCTCAGGCGCGCGCACAGTTCGCGGACGCGCTCGGCGCGCTGGACCGCGAACTCGGCGCACGCGTCACCGTCTACGACGCGACCCCCACCCGTGCCGCCGATGGGTCGGAGACGCGCGCGTGGGCCGCCGTCGCCGCCGCCGTCCCCATGCGACTCCGGCTGGTGACCAACGAGGCCGCTCGCCGCCAGTGGGGCGAGGGGACGGAGGTAGTGGCCGAGGGCGCGACGACGGGCCGCACGGTCACGGTCGGCCAGGCCGTCCGCGTCACCACCGCCCGCGACGGTTTCCCGGTGGGCGCCCGGTACCTCGTGGACGAGGCGCTGCCGGCCGACCTGAGCGGGAGCGTGCGGGTCGCACTCGTGCCGCTCGCCGACTCGGAGGATCTGACGTGACGATGCGCACCGCATCCGGCCGCCCACCCGGCGCCGCCCTCCGCTCGCTCGTCGCCGGGCTGCCCGAGGCTATCCGCGACACCAACCTAGCGATCGGCCACGTCCTGGAAGCCGCGATCAAGGAGGAACTGTCCACGCCCGGCCAGGGCCACGAGTACCCGCGTGG
>NZ_JBTSDU010000174.1:0-5138 GCF_054605595.1 Georgenia sp.
CGGCGCGGGGGCCGCGGCCTGGGGATGGACGGCGGGCTCGGCCGGCGGGAAGCTCGGTGGCATGGGTTCGCCGTCGCCGGGGCCCGGCGTCTCAGGGTCTGGCGCCCCGGTGCTGGTGGTGCTCACGTCGGCGCCTCAGCTCCCTCGTGTCTGGTGGTGTCCGGAGGCCCCCTGCCGGTGAGCACACCTCGGGGAGACCTTATCCCCGGCGGCACGTCCTCGACGCCCGGCGGAGCCCCGTGCCGGCTGCGGGCCCGATGCGTGCCGGGCAGCACACTGCCCGGCACACGGGGCGTGCCGGGCTGTGGTGGGGGGCGTCAGCGCGCGGTGCTGTCGCGCTTCTCCTTGATCTTGGCCTTCTTGCCACGCAGGCTGCGCAGGTAGTACAGCTTGGCGCGGCGGACGTCACCGCGGGTCACGACCTCGATGGAGTCGATCGACGGCGAGTGCACCGGGAACGTGCGCTCGACACCGACGCCGAAGCTGACCTTGCGGATCTTGAACGTCTCGCGCACACCGGAGCCGGAGCGGGCGATCACGATGCCCTGGAACACCTGGATGCGGGACCGGGTGCCCTCGACGACCTTGACGTTCACCTTGAGGGAGTCGCCGGCGCGGAAGGCGGGGATGTCGTCGCGCAGCGAGGCGGCGTCGACGAAGTCGAGGGTCTGCATGTGATCTCTTCCCGCTCGTGCCACAGGTCACGTGCGATGGTCGTGGCGGGAACCCGCCTTGTCGGTCGTGGGTGCTCGGCGTCCGCGTGCCGCCAGACTCCCCCCGTGGCAGGGCTGGTGGCGTGGTACCGCGACGCACGGCCTCGCCATTCTGCCACAGTCGGGGCGTCCGGTCCTACCGGGGCGGGTGCGGGGCTGGTGTGGTCCGCCCCACGGTCGCCGTATCCAGGTCGCGGACCATGACGAGGTCCTCCTCCACCGCGGCCCCGACCCGGAAGCGCCTCGTGCCCGCGGTGACGAAGCCCTGACGGGTGTAGCTGCGCTGGGCCCGGCGGTTGGCGCTGTTGGTGCCGAGCCACAGGGCGGCGACGGGTCGGCCGTCGACGGCGGTGCCCGCCGCCAGGGCGGTCGAGGCCCGCAGCAAGGTGCCCGCCAGCCCGGTGCCCTGGAAATCGGGCCGGACGTAGCACTTGCTCAGCTCGGCGGCGGGCCGGGCGGTCACGAGCGCGGCGACGTCGTCGGCGTAGGGCGGTTCGACCGCGGTGTGCGGCAGGACCAGGAGGGTGTAGCCGACCGGGGTGCCCTCGGCGACGGCGACGGCGACGAGCACGCGGTACCGGGCGGGCTCGGCGAGGTAGCCGGCGAAGTGCTCGGGGGTGAGGTGGGCGTCGACGAACGCCTGGACGTCCTCGGCGCTCATCTGGGGCGGGCACGCCAGGGGGAACGTGGCCGCGGCGAGCGCGGCGACGGCGAGCACGTCCGCCGGCCGACCGGCCCGGACCTGCACCTGGACCGGGCCGGCAGCGCCGCGCGGCACGTACCAGCCCGCCTCCGCGAGGAGCGCCCGGTCGGCCTTGTCCAGCGTCTCGGGGTCCAGCGCGGCGATCATGTCGGCGCGCCGGTCGGCGGTGCGCCGGAGCGCCTGGTCGCGGCGCCAGCGGGCCACCCGGCCGTGGTCGCCTGAGGTCAGCACCTCCGGGACCGCCAGGTCCGCCCACACGGGAGGCTTGGTGTAGACGGGGTACTCGAGCAGGCCGGCGGCGCCGTGCGACTCCTCCACGAGCGAGGCGGGGTTGCCGATGACGCCGGGCAGCAGGCGCGCCACGGCCTCGACGACGACGAGCGCGGCGACCTCGCCGCCGTTGAGGACGTAGTCGCCGAGCGAGAACTCACGGACCTCGACGCCCCCGTCCGCGCCGAAGTGCTCCGCCACGCGGGCGTCGATGCCCTCGTAGCGGCCGCACGCCAACACGAGCTGGTCGGCGGCGGCGAGGTCGTGCGCCGTCGCCTGGGTGAACCGCTCCCCCGACGGCGTCGGGATGAGCAGCACCCGACGCCCGGCGGGCTCGCCGGCGCCCAGCACGTCCTCGAGCGCACGGCCCCACACATCCGGGCGCATGACCATGCCCGCGCCACCACCGAACGGGGTGTCGTCGACGGTGCGGTGCCGGTCGCTCGTCCAGTCCCGCAGGTCGTGGACCCGCAGGTCGAGCAGGCCGTCCCGCCGGGCCTTGCCGACCAGGGAGAGATCGAGCGCGTCGAGGTAGGCCGGGAAGATCGAGACGACGTCGATCCGCACGGCTAGCCCTCGGCCGGGCTGTCGGCCGCATCGGCCGGGGTATCGCCCGGGTCGCCCGGGTCGGCCGGGTCCGCGACGAAGAGCCCCCGCGGCGGGTCGACGGTGATCGTGCCGGCGTCGACGTCGACGGCGGGGACGATCGCCTCGACGAAGGGGACACGGGCCTGCGCCCCGTCGGGCTCGTCGACCACGAGGACATCGTGCGCGGGCATGGTCTCGAGGTCGCTCACCGTGCCCAGCTCGCGTCCGTCGACGTGGACGACCCGCAGGCCGACGAGCTCGTGGGGGTACCAGCCGTCCGCGTCCTCGCCCTCGTCCTCATCGGTCTCGACGACGATGCGGACGCCACGCAGGGACTCCGCCTCGGCGCGGTCGTGCGCCCCGTCGAAGACGACGTAGGTGGCCTCGCCCTGCGTCCGGGACCGCGCGATCGTGAGCGGGCCCGCGTCGGCCGGCTCGGTCTCGACCCGGTTCCCCACCGCCAGCCGCCGCCCCGGGTCGTCGGTGCGCACGTCCAGCCGCACCTCGCCCCGTAGCCCGTGGGGTGCCCCGATGATGGCGACGGTCAGCAGCACGCCCGCTCCTCCGTGGGCAGCCGTGTGTGGGTGTCCCGAGCTCGGGACACCCGGTCATGACAGCAGACCCGGCCCGCGAAGTCACGTGGGCCGGGTCTGTGGTGCGTTCGGTCTCAGCTGCGGTCGGTGTCGACCACGTCGACCCGGACGGGTCCCGTGGTGGACAGGGCACCGACCACCGTGCGCAGGGCGCGGGCGGTCCGTCCGGACCGGCCGATCACCCGACCGAGATCCTCCGGGTGGACGCGCACCTCGAGCAGCTCCCCGCGACGCAGGGAGCGGGACGAGACGTCGACCTCGTCCGGGTGATCGACGATGCCGCGCACGAGGTGCTCGAGGGCGTCGGCCAGCATCGGGATCAGGCGTCCTCGGCGGGCGCCTCGGCGTCGGCCGGAGCCTCGGCCTCGCCGGCCGCCGTCGGAGCCTCGGCCTTGGGGGCCTCGGCCTTGGTGGCCTCGGCCGCGGACTTGGCCTCGGCCGCGCGAGCCTTGCGCTTCTCGGCGTCGGCGGCGGCGGCCTTCACCGCGGTGGCCTTCGCCTCGGCGGCGGCCTCGGGCGACATGTCCTTGGTGCGCAGGGTGCCCTCGGCGCCGGGCAGACCCTTGAACTTCTGCCAGTCGCCCGTGATCTTGAGCAGGACGGCGACCTGGTCGGACGGCTGCGCGCCGACCGAGAGCCAGTACTGCGCACGGTCGGAGTCGATCTCGATGAGCGAGGGCTCCTCGGTCGGGTGGTACTTGCCGATCTCCTCGATCGCGCGACCGTCGCGCTTCTTGCGGCCGTCCATGACGACGACGCGGTAGTACGGCGCCCGGATCTTGCCGAGGCGCTTGAGACGGATCTTGACTGCCACTAGGTGGTCGCTCCTGGTTTCGTATGGGGTGGGCCGCACGCGAGCCCGGTGGGTTTCGGGTCCTCGGTTGGCCGCAGGACACAGCGCCGGACGGTGAGAGGGGCCGCCGAGCTGAGTACAGCAGGTCATTCTGCCAGATCCGCGGGCGCAGCCCAACCCGGCCTGCCCGGCGAGAAGGTGCCGTCGACCACGCCGACGGGCTCGCGGCCCACCGCCCAGGACCGGCGGACCCGCTCGCCGCGACCAGCGGCGGAGCGTTCAGACCAGCGCGCCCCGCAGGAGCACCGCGCTCGGGCGGGCGAGCACGGTGACGTCCTCGCGCGGGTCCGCGTCGTACACGACGACGTCCGCGCTCGCCCCCTCCTCGATCCCGGGCACGGCGAGGATCCGGCGCGCGCGCCAGCTGGCGGCAGCGACGACGTCCGCGGCGGGGATCCCGGCCCGGGCCACCTCGGCGGCCTCGGCGGGCAGCGAGCCGTGGGCGATGGTACCCCCGGCGTCGGAGCCCATCAGCAGCGGCACACCGGCCGCGTGGAACGCGCGCACCTGCTCGTGGCGTCGCTCGTGCATGCGGCGCATCCGGGCCGCGTAGACCGGGTACTTCTCCCTCGCCTGGTCGGCGAACTCGGCGAAGAAGCCCACCTGGAGCAAGGTGGGCGTGACGGGGATGCCACGACGGGCCGCCTCGGCGATCTGGTCGGCGTCCATGCCCGTGCCGTGCTCGATGCCGTCGATGCCGGCGTCCAGCAGCGGGTCGACCGCCTCGTGGGAGAACGTGTGCGCGGTGACCCGGGCCCCGTTCTCGTGCGCGGCCGCGACGGCGTCGGCCAGCACGTCGGCCGGCCACAGCGGGCGCAGGTCGGAGTCGGCGCCGCCGGACCGGTCGATCCAGTCGGCCACGATCTTGACCCAGCCGTCGCCGAAGCGGGCCTGCTCGGCGACCGCCTCGGGCAGCCGCGCGACATCGTCGAGCTCGAGGCCGTAGTTGCGCAGGTAGCGCTTGGGCCGGGCGAGGTGGTGGCCGGCCCGGATGAGGCGCGGCATGTCCGCACGCTCCTGGACCCAGCGGTTGTCCATCGGGGAGCCGGCGTCGCGCACCAGGAGGATGCCGACGTCCCGGTCGGCCTTGCCCTGCTGCAGCGCGTCCTCCTCGGTGACGACACCGTCCGCACCGAGGCCGATGTGGCAGTGCACGTCCACCAGGCCGGGCAGCACCCAGCCGGTCAGGGTACGGGCCGCCACACCGTCCGGCGGCGTCAGGCGCAGCCGCCCGTCCACCACCCAGATCTCGTCGAGCTCGACGTGGTCGTCGACGACGACGGTGCCGCGCAGGTGCAGGGTCTCGGTCATGGTGTTCCTCCTCGGGTGTCGGCGTCCAGCATGGCGCAGATCGAGCCCGCGGCGCACCGGCACGCCCATCGCCCCCACCGCAGGTCCCCTCTCATCGACGGCGGGTT
>NZ_JBTSDU010000175.1:0-5029 GCF_054605595.1 Georgenia sp.
TGGTCCTCGGACCGGCGCCTGGGTATCCGGAGAATACCCGTTCAGATCTTCGAGTCGACGTTCTCGGCCGTGCTGGGCGCGCTCGCGCTGGCGGCCGTCGTGCTGTTGCCGACCAGCGGCAGCGGTCTGGTGCTCCTCGCCACCGTCGCCGCCTACGTACTCGGCCGTCAGTTCCTGTTCCCCTTGCGGAGCATTCCCCGCGCCACCGCCCACGGGCGGACCATCACGATGATCGTGGCCGCGATCGTTCTCGTCGCCACGCTCCCGGCTCTGCTCCTGGGCTGAGCTGGGTGGTGCACCCACCGGCGTGAGGTGGGTGCGCGCCGTCGCCGGGCCGCCGCGGACCGCCCGCGTCCGAACGCCGCCGGGGCGGCCGCACCGGCTCAGCCGAGGCCGCTGTAGGCGTGCAGGCTGTTGAAGAGCAGGTTGACCAGGAAATAGTTGGCCACGATGGCGGCGAACCCGGCAATGGAGAGATACGCCGCACGACGGCCCTCCCAACCGCGGGTGGCCCGGGCGTGCAGGTACGCGGCGTACAGGACCCAGATGACGAACGACCACACCTCCTTGGCGTCCCATCCCCACGGACGGCCCCAGGCGTGCTCGGCCCAGACGGCCCCCGCGATGACGGTGAAGGTCCACATCATGAAGCCCACCGCGTTGAGGCGGAACGCGAGCCGTTCGAACTCGACGGAGGAAGGCATGGCTTCGAGTCGTCGACCGTTGCGCTTCGGCGCCTGGGTCCGCTCGCGATCCTCCACCAAGGTCGGTGCCACGGGACCGTTCACGGACCCCGCGCTCGCCACGATGCCACCACCGGCGGGCGCGGGCCCGGACCCGCGCAGCTCGGCCCGCTCCTGAATGAGTTGCAGGATCGAGAGGGTGGCGCCGATCGTGAAGACGCCGACGGCGAGGGTCGCCACGGACACGTGGATGACCAGCCAGTAGGTCTGCAGCGCCGGCACCACCCCGTCGGCTCGCACGTAGAGCACCGACACGGCGACGCCGAGCAGCAGGAGTACGGGGCCGACCACGAACGCCCCGAGGAAGCGCATGTCACGGCCGTGCTGCAGGCCCAGGAAGATCAACATGGCGACCAGCGTCGACAGGATGGAGAACTCGTACATGTTCGCCCACGGCACCCGACCGGCCGCGACGGTGCGGGTGGCGACGCCCAGCACGTGCAGGGCGAACCCGAGCCGGACGGTGGCCATCGCGATGCCCGCGGCGCGGCGGCGGCGCTCCCCGCCACCGTGCACGCGCAGGCCGGAGAGGTCGACGGCGAAGGCGACGAACGCCACGACGTATGCGGCCATCGCGCCGTAGACCAGTGCGAGGCTGACCTGGCCGAGAATGCTTTCAGGCATCGGAGTCCTTTCGGGCCCGCACGCGGCCGGCCGTGGTGGGAGGTGCGGCCGTGCCGGGGTGCGCGCCTGGGGGTGTCTCCAGCGCGGACATGACCCGGTCGAGGTCTCGGGCGAGCCCGGGGTCCTCTCCTCGTGCCAGCGCCGCGGCGGAGACTGCCGTCCCGCCGTCCGGACCGTCCGCGAGCTTGAGCCACAGCCGCCGGCGTGGCACGAAGAGCGAGGCGAACAGGCCCAGCATCGCGGCGATCGACGAGCCGAGGAGGTAGGGCAGCGTGGGGTCGTACCGCAGGTCGAGCGCCACGAAGCGGGGCAGGGACTCGAAGGTCACCGTGCCCAGTCCCTCGGGCAGGGCGACGGTCTGCCCGGGCGCGATGAACAGGGTCACGGGGTCCTGTCCCTGGGCTGCCGAGCCGGGCGAACCGTCGGGAGCGGGCTCGTACACCGGACGCATGTCGTCGGTGTCGAGCACGTAGACGTTCTGCGGGATGCCGTCGTTCAGGCCGAGATCACCGGCCCAGGCGGTCAGGACCAGGAGCGGGGCATTGGGCTGGGGGTGCCCCGAGTAGGCCCCCGCCCCGTCCGGGGCCATCACGGCGGTGGGCAGGAACACTCCCGTCAACCCGAACTGTTCCTGCCCACCGGTGACGTCGGGGACCTTGATGACGCCCTTGGAGGTGTAGACGGAGTCCTGGGGCAGGAACGGCACCGCCCCCGCGAAGGCGATCTCGCCGGCGCCGTCACGCACGGTGATCTCGGGAGCGAAGCCGTTGCCCATGAGATAGACGTTGGCGCCACCGGCGGCCATGGGCTCGTTGACCTTGATCGTCTCCCGCCGGGTGGTTCCGTCCGGCTCGGTGACCGTCACCTCCGCCGCGAAGTCACGGGCCTGCGAGTCGACGGTGAACTCGGACCGGAAGTCGTCGAGCGCGAAGGTGAAGGGTTCGAGCTTCGACGGGTCGAAGAAGGTGCCGGGGTCGAAGGTGTCGTAGTCCAGCACCGAGTTGGCGAACGATTCCCCCACGACGACGACGGCCTGGCCGCGGTAGCTGTAGAGCTGCCCGCTCGCGAGCGAGAGGAGGATGCCGATCAGGGAGATGTGGAACACGAGGTTGCCGGTCTCCCGCAGGTAGCCGCGCTCGGCGGCGATTCCGTCCCCGGAGAGCGCGACCCGATATCGGCCCTTCAGCGCCGCCCGGGCCCGTGCCTCGACCTCGGCTCGAGGTCGGGCGACGAACCTCTCCTCGCGCACGGGGAAGCGTCGCAGGTTGCGCGGCACCCGGGGCGGCAGGGCGCGTAGCGCCCGCCAGTGCACCCGGACCCGGGGAAGGATGCACCCGATCAGGGCGGTGAACAAGAGCAGGTACACCGCGGCGAACCATGGGGAGGCGTAGACGTCGAAGAACCCCAGCCGGTCGAGCCACGGCGCCAGGGTGGGGTGGTCCGTGAAGTACCGGGCGACGCGGTCCGGGGACTGCGGTCGCTGCGGGAAATAGGACCCGGGCAGGGCGGCGACGGCCAGCAGGAGGAGCAGCAGCAGGGCGACCCGCATGCTGGTCAGCTGACGCCAGACCCAGCGCCACCACCCCCGGAGGCCGAGCCGGGGCAGGTCGAGCCGCTGGCCGCCGTCCGGCGCCGCCAACCCTTGCCCGCCCTTGGAGCTCAGGTTCGTCTCGTCGACGGCCCGGGTGGTCATCGCTCTCACACCAACGTCCCGAAGTCTGCGACCAGGCCCTGCAGGTAACCGGTCAGCATCCCCCACAGCCCACTGACCATGGCGAGGCCGAGAAGGACCAACAACACCCCGCCCGTCCGTTGGATGCGCAGCCGATGCCGGCGCAAGAGCTCCAGACCCCGCCCGGAACGCGCGAACAGCATGGCGAGGACCACGAACGGGACGCCGAGCCCCAGGCTGTAGGCGAGGACGAGGACGCCGCCACGGACCGGGTCGGCCTCACCGAAGGAGAGTGTCAGCACGGCCGCCAGCGTGGGACCCATGCACGGTGCCCAACCCAGCCCGAACACGACACCGAGCACGGGCGCGCCCCAGACGCCTTGGCGGGGCAACGCCCGGAGACGACGCTCGCGCTGCAGGAACGGTACGTAGCCGATGAACGCCAGGCCCATGACGATCACGAGGACGCCGAGGACGCGCATGAGCACGTCGAGCCACGGGGCCAGGAGTATGCCGGCCCAGGAGAACACGACGCCCAGCAGCACGAACACGGCGGTGAAGCCGGCCACGAACAACAGCACTCCGACCAGCAGGCGCGTCCCCCCAGCGCGTCGGGTGAGCAGGCGCGGCCGTCCGGGTGCTCCGAGCGTGGTGTCGTCCGCCGTGGCGCCGACCATGCCGCCGAGATATCCCACGTAGCCGGGAAGCAGCGGCAGCACACAGGGCGAGGCGAAGGAGATGAACCCGGCGATCGCGGCGACCGGGAGGGCCGCGATCATCGGCCCGGTCAGCACTGCGTCGGCGAACGCCTGGCCGATGTCGTTCCAGTCCACGTCAGACGGCCTCGGCGAGTGTGTCGTCGATCAGCCCGCGCAGGATCGCCGGATCGATCTGTCCGAGGATTCGTGCGGCCACCCGCCCCTGGCGGTCGAGCACCACGGTCGAGGGCATGGCCTGCAGTGGCACCAGGCCTTCGAACGCTGCCACCCCACTGGCGTTCTCGTCGTGCAGGGAGGGATACGGGACCTCGAAGGTGCGCTCGAAGGCCTGCGCCGTGCCGGTGTCGTCCCGCGGGTTGACACCGAGCATCCGTACCCCTTGCGGCCGGTAGTCCTCTTCGATGGCCCGGAGGTCGGGGGCCTCCTTCCGGCACGGGGGGCAGGCCGCGTACCAGAAGTTCACGACGACGACGTCGCCGCGCCACGCTGTCAGGTCCACCTGCTCGCCGTCGTAGGTGGTGCCCACCAGCTCGACGGCGCCGTCGCGCTCCTCGGGCTGCCACGTGGCGAACGAACCGTCACCTGCCACGTAGCCGGAATCGACGGCACCAGCCGCGGTTTCGGTCGTCCCACCAGGAGCGCAGCCGACGAGCACGATCATCCCGATCGCCCCCAGGACGGCTCCGGCAGTCGCCGAAGAGCGCCTCCGTACGCCCCCGCGCCCCGCCGGGGCCGCGCCGTTGTGCTGCTGACCTCGCCTCACGACACCCCTTCAAGAATCTGTGGGACACCGACGTCTCAGCGACGCCAGGGACTTTCGGCCCATGTATCGACCCTATCGTGGGCCATCCGAAGGCCATCATGAACGTGCGATGTGCTCGCCGGGGGAAATCTTCACCAGAAGTTCATACTCTGCACTGTGGCCTGGGCCTTGGCTCGCGCTGGTGGCGTCCACCCGCACTGACGCCGCCGCACCGCCCAGGTGAGAGCGACCGCCAGGGCACCTACCTGCTGACGGCGGAGACCTGGGCCGCGTTGACGGTGGAACCCGGTCGGGGCGTCCCGGTCGTGAGGATCGACCGGGACGGCACAAGCGTGGAGCCGGCAGCCGGCTCCACGCGCGTCGCGTCGGGCACGTCCTCGTGGTCGGCGGTGGGTGGATCGGGGCCGAGGTCTCCGACGGCGTCGTCGCAGACGGCCTGCTGCAGTCGGATGACCCGAGGTACGAAACCCTGGGGAGACCCGCTCCTGCCCGGGGAGATCGTCGTCCG
>NZ_JBTSDU010000176.1:0-4940 GCF_054605595.1 Georgenia sp.
AGGAGGCGCGGCGCAAGCGCGACCTCTCCAACCCGTGGGCGTGGGTGCGACTCGCGTTCGAACGGGTCGTGGCCTTCCCGCGCTACGTCCTGCGTCACGCGGGCTTCTCGCCCCACGTCGCTGACTCGACGGCCGCGCGCCTCGTGTCCGTCGTGTGGTCGTTTCTCCTCGGCGGAGTCACCATCGAGGGCTTCGTGGTGACCCTGGTTCGCGGCGGATAGCCCTCAGGCGGGCCGTTCGTGATCGAGGCGATGTACACCAACTCGTCGCCTTCGCGTCCGTGGTCCACGATCTCGACCTCCCAGCCCCCTGAGGGTCGGTGCTCCAGGTAGCGCCGCAGCGCCTCGTGGTGGTCCTCCGCGTAGTCGGCGCTCGTTGCGGTGAACGTGCCGAGATCGCCGATGCGAACCGCCGCCGCGTCGCCGTTCCAACTCACGGCATCGACCGTGGTCGGCGCTCCGTCCAACGTCGCCCTGATCTTCGTCTCGGCGGGGTTGTGGACGACCTCCCCCGTCTCGTCGGTGAACGTGAGGTACGACGTTTGCTCGTAGTACAGGACCAGCGTTCGGCCCGCCTGCGTCGTCCCGGTGAAGAACTCCTCGGGCACCTACTCCACACCGAAGCCGTCGAACGGGTAGTCGTCGTCCGGACCGAACCCGTCCCCCTGCGCGCGCAAGACGCGCATCTTGGCGTCCATCTCGGCGCGCAAGACGCGCATCTCGACGTCCATCTCACGCGCAGAGCGTCTATCTCGGCCTCGCGCCTCGCGTCGCGTTGCGTGCGCGAGCGGAACTCCGCCGCTGCCACGCCGAAGGTGCCGAGGCCCGCCCCAGCGGCGAACGACGCGACAACGTCTCCCACCATGGACTCCTGCAAGTCATCGCCTTCGCACCCCACCGACATGCCACGGGCCGCGGACATGTTTCCTGGGGGAACGGGAAACGACGAACGGCGCACCGTTGGCGCGCCGTTCGCTGAGATGAGGAGTGGCACCCGCCAACCCCTGCCAGGACAGTACGACCGAGCCCGGATGTCTACGAGGCTCGTCGCTCCGCCAGGCAAAGTGGAGCTAGATCACGCGGCGCAGTCTCTTGACCAGGTCGTCGTCTCCTCCAAGATCTACGTACTCCTGCAACACGATGCCGACTGTCTTGCCCAGCTTCGGCGCCGCACGGGCCTGTCTTTCCTCGCCTCGATCAAGCCCCTCGCCCTTGCCGCCTCCGGCCACGCTGATCACGCCTTCCTCAAGCTCGGCGTAACCCCTCGCGATCTGTGACTGTTCAGGTCGTGGCAGGGGGTGATGGCCTGGCCGCGAACTTTGTTATGTGTCGTCGGCTGAGGGGTTGTCGCGAGAGGAGCTTGGGGCGCTGGTCGCCGAGCAGGCGGCACTGATCGCCGATTTGCGTGCCGAGGTCGCGGAGTTGCGGGCGCGGTTGGCGGCGAACTCGCGTAACTCGTCGCGGCCGCCGTCGTCTGATGGGCTGGCCAAGCCGCCGGCGCCAAAGAGCCTGCGGCGCCGATCGGGTCGCAAGCAGGGCGGCCAGCCCGGTCATGAGGGCCGTCATCTGCAGCGCGTCGAGCGTCCGGACTCGGTGATCGTGCATGTCCCCGCGAGCTGCGACGGCTGCGGCGGCGATCTTCACGACGGCGAGCCGGTCGGCGAGGAAGCGCGCCAGGTGTTCGACTTGCCGCCGGTGCGCCTGGAGGTGATCGAGCATCGCGCGCAGCGGCGCCGCTGCGCGTGCGGGCATGAGACGCTCGCGCCGTTCCCGGCCGGGGTCGGTGCGCCGGCGCAGTACGGGCCGCGGGTCCGGGCGCTGGGGATCTATCTGATCGCCGCCCAGCATCTGCCCTATCAGCGTGCTGCGATGCTGCTCGCCGACTGGCTTGGGGCGCCGCTGTCACCGGCGACGCTGGTCGGGTTCGTCAAGGACGGCGCCGACGATTTGGGCGAATTCCTCGACCAGGTGCACGAGCAGATCATCGCCTCACCGGTCGTGCATTTCGACGAGACCGGTGCCAGGGCCGGCGGCCGCCTGCGCTGGCTGCACGCCGCCAGCACGCAGACACTGACGTTCTACGCGCTGCACGACCGCCGCGGCACCGAGGGCATCGACCACACCGGCGTGATGCCGCGCTTCCAAGGGATCGCGGTGCACGACGGCTGGCCGCAATACCGCGCCTACCCCGCGGCGACCCACGCCTTGTGCAACGCCCATCACCTACGCGAGCTGCTGGCGATCATCGAACAGCACCCCGACACGCAGAGCTGGGCCCGGCAGATCGATGCGCTGCTACGCGCCCTGCACGAGGAGGTCAAGGCCGCCAAGGCCACCGGCGAAGACTGGCTGGACCCATCGGTGCTCGCCGGCTACCGGGCCGCCTACGAACAGATCATCGCGCTCGGCAACCAGCACGACCCACCGGCCACGATCCCGACCGGCAAGCGCGGCGTGATCAAACAGACACCCGCCCGCAACCTGCTCACCCGCCTGGACCGCGACCGCGAGCAGATCCTGCGCTTCGCCCACGACTTCCAGATCCCGTTCGACAACAACCTCGTCGAGCGCGACATCCGGATGATCAAGATCCAGCAGAAGATCTCCGGCAGCTGGCGCACAACCACCGGCGCCGACCACTTCCTCGCGCTACGCGCCTACATCAGCACCACCCGCAAACAGGGCCGCGACATGCTCGACGCGCTCGCCCGACTCGCCGCCCACACCCCATGGCTGCCAGCCGCCGCCAGCCCCTGACGCGGCCAACGGCGACCTGAACAGTCACGCCGGAGCGGGCCTTTCCGTAGCGCGCCCGAGAGGACTCGAACCTCTGACCTTCGGTTCCGTAGACCGACGCTCTATCCAACTGAGCTACGGGCGCGAGCGGAGGCAGTGTAGCTCTGCCCGGCGCTCGCGCCGGAGCGCTCAGGGGAGGGGGACGGGGGTGGGGACCGGGTAGGGCACGAGCTGGCCGTCGGCCAGCGTCCCGCGGACGAGGGTGACGCGGGTGCCGGCCATCAGGCCGAGCCCGGTGCGCAGCGTCGGGTCGACGTAGATGTGGGTGTTGATGCCCGCCGCCTCGCGCTGGGCGCCGAGCGTGTCGCCGGTGAGGGTGTTCGAGCCCGAGCCCGAGTCGCCCGGGGTGATCGCGCCGAAGAAGGCGAAGTAGTTCGGGCGCCAGGTGATCGCCGTGCCCGAGCGCGGCGTGCCGCCGGTGCCGACGCCGAGGCCGTGGCCGTAGTGGACGATCTGCTGGGCCAGCAGCGGGTCGGGCGTGACCGTGACGCTGGGCGGGAAGGCGCGGCCGAACGGGTTGCCGACCGACAGCAGATCGCCGGTCTTTGTGTACATCCCCACCGGGCCGCCCCAGAAGGCCATCGTCGGCGTGACGAGGCTCTGGTACTGCGAGAAGACCGAGATCAGCGCCCAGTCCTTCCCGATCCCGCCGTCGCCGGTGCTGCTCGTGTACTTGCCGAAGTCCATCAGCACGGGCACGGCCTGGCCGCCGAACCGGTGGTCGCCGACGACGCCGATGACCGTGCCGATGTCGCCGTTCTTGCCGCAGTGCCCGGCGGTGCTGATCTGGTAGGCGCCGGCGATGCCGTAGACGTGCGCCATGCTGCACCAGCCGATCGACTTGTCCGTCACGGTCAGCAGCCAGGCTCCCGGACGGATCCCGAAGAAGCCGGTGCCGGCAAAGGTGACCAGGCCCGGGGGCCCGGCGGCCGAGCCGCCACCGCCGCCGCCCTTGCCGCCCCCGCCGCGTCGGGCGCCGCGACCGTCGAGGCGGACCATCCGCCCGTCGGGGTACACGGCGGTCGGGACACGGAATCGGCGTCCGAGCAGGAAGCGCTTCGGCGGCAACCCCATCAGCCTCAGATCGGCGTCGCCGAGGGTCATCCTCATCGGCGCCCAGGTGTGGCTCTCATGGGTGGCCAGCAGGCGCGTGACCCAGCGGTCGCGCAGCCGCTCGAGCGTCGGCGCCGAGAGCCGAAGCTCCGAGATCCGCACCACCCGCGCCTGCGCCTGGACCGGCGCCGCAGCCGCAGCCGCGAGCAGGCAGCCGGCGAGCGCCAGGACAACCATCCGTCGAGCCACCATCGAGTCGATACCTCCGCGTCCCGCTGCCGTGTGCCCCTGCGACGCCTCGCACCGACTTCCCGTGACGGCGATCGGCGAAACCCCACGGGATCCTACCGGTGGCGGAGGCCGCGGGGGGCGGTCAGCGGAGAGGGCGGGATTCGAACCCGCGAAGGAGCTTTCCGCCCCTTACTCGCTTAGCAGGCGAGTGCCTTCAGCCACTCGGCCACCTCTCCCGGAATCCCGGCAGTGTAGACGCCTATCCTGCCCCGCCAGGTGGATCGGCGGCCGACAGCCAGCGCGAGCGAAGCGATGCTGGCCGTCTCACGAATCCTGGGCGTCGGGGCCGGCGGCGCAGACCCCACCAGCGTCGCCGTCGCGCTCGTCCGCGAGGCCCGCCAGCTCTTCGCGGTGCGGGGCGCGATGCTGCTGCTCGTCGACCCCCACGAGCGGGCGGTGCTCTCCGTCGCCGCCGAGCCGCCCGGCTCGCCGGCGGTGCGGCGCCTCGACGACCTGCCCGCGCTGCGCGACCTGCTCGACCTGCGCCTCGCCGTGGCGCACGCGGCCGGCGACGAGGCGAGCCGCCTCGGCGTTGCGCTGGGCTGGCCCCAGAGCCCGGACACCGCGCTGCTCGTCCCGCTGCGCGTGCGCGACAGCCTGAGCCACGTGCTCGTGCTCGCCGACGAGCGCCCGTCGGCCTTCACCCCCGAGGAGCAGGAGCTGGCGCGCTCGTTCGCGGGGGCGGCGGCGGGCGCACTGGCCCAGCTGCGCCTGGCCGAGGAGCACGCCCAGCGGATCGCCCAGCTCTCGGCGCTGACCCGAGCGGCCAGATCCCTCAACGAGAGCCTCGACCTCGCCCGC
>NZ_JBTSDU010000177.1:0-4852 GCF_054605595.1 Georgenia sp.
GTCGTACCCGTCCTCGGGGACGAGGTTCCACTCCTTGCACGCCACCTCGCAGGCCTTGCAGCCGATGCACACGCTGGTGTCGGTGAAGAACCCCTGACGCGGGGGCGGGGAGACGTAGCCGGCTTCCCCGGCCGGGTCGATCGGCCCGAACAGGCTGTTCCTACCCATGTGTGCCCTCCCGTTGCTCGCCGCTGCCCCCGGTGCCCGGCTGCCCGGTGCCGCTACCACCGTCGCCCGGCCCGCTGCCACCGGTGCCCGGCCCGGTGCCGCCGGTGCCGCCGCTACCCCCGGTGCCCGGCCCGGCGCCACCGGTGCCCGGCCCGGGGGTGCCGTCGTCGGCCCCGCTCCCGGCCCCCGCGCCGGCACGGCGCGCGGTCACGAACGGGGCGTAGTGCTCCACCACGCCCGCGCGCCGTCGGTAGTCCGCCACGTACACCAGCAGGTCGGGCCCGGTGGGCCGCCGTCCCGCCCGGACGTCGCACGTGCCGGCCTTGGTCTCCTGGATGAGCACGTTGGGGTCCAGCGTGATGCCGAACAGGTCGTTGGCCGAGTCGCCACGCACCAGCCCGCTGCCGCCCCAGTGGAAAGGCAGCCACACCTGGTGCACCGTGCGGCCCTCGACCCGCAGGGGCACCAACCGGTCGGTGACGAGCACACGGCCCTCCACGGCGGCTCGGGCGGTGACGACGTGGCACCAGCCCAGGTGCTCGAGCCCACGCTCGGCCGCCAGCTCCGGGGACACCTCGATGAACATCTCCGGCTGCAGCTCGGCCAGGTACGGCACGAAGCGGCTCATCCCGCCGGCCGTGTGGTGCTCCGTGAGGCGACTGGTGGTGAAGACATAGGGGAACACCTCCCCGCCGGCGAGCGGCGGGCTGGGGTTCAACGGGTTGTCGCCGCGGCGGTACTCGATGCGCGTGGGGTTGGCCTGCTGGCCGTAGAGCGCGTTGGCGAACGGGGACTCCACCGGTTCGTAGTGGGTGGGCAACGGACCGTCGACGAGGCCGTGCGTCACGAACAGGGCCCCCTTGCCGTCCCCCTGCATGATGAAGGGGTCGTCGCCGGCGATGCCCGCCACCCCGACCGCGCCGTCCGGCGGGCGGTAGGACGGTGGCTTGTCCACCTCGAAGTCCGGCACGTCGTGCCCGGTCCACCGGCCTGCCGCGGCGTCCCACCACACGTAGGCCTTGCGTTCGCTCCAGGGGCGCCCGTCCGGGTCGGCGGAGGCGCGGTTGTACAGGATCCGCCGGTTCGCCGGCCACACCCAGCCCCACTCGGGCGCGACCCAGCTCTGCTCGGTGCCGGGCCTGCGGCGGGCGGCCTGGTTCACGCCGTCCGCGTAGACGCCGGTGTAGATCCAGCAGCCGCTCACCGTGGACCCGTCGGCCCGCAGCTGGGTGAACGTGGACAGCGGCCGGCGGGTGGCCACCTCGTAGCCGTTGATCTCCATGAGCACGGCCGCGGCGCTGGGGTCCTCGGTGGCGCCCGCGGTGGGGTAGTCCCACGTGAGGTCGAGCACGGGGCGGTCCTTGGGATCAGTGGAGCCGGCCAGCCGCTCGCGCACCAGGCGGCCGAGGTGGTAGAAGAACCACAGTTCCGAGCGCCGGTCGCCGGTCGGGTCCACGGCCCGTTCCCGCCACTGCAGCATCCGCTGGGTCTGGGTGAAGGTGCCCTCCTTCTCCACGTGCGAGGCGGCCGGCAGGAGGAAGACCTCGGTGGCGCACTCCTCGGTGACGATCTCGCCGGTGTCGATCTCCGGGGAGTCCTTCCAGAAGGTCGCGCTCTCGATCTCGTACAGGTCCCGGACCACGAGCCAGTCGAGCTGGGCCATGCCCAGTCGCTGGGCACGGCCGTGCGCGGAGCCGACGGCGGGGTTCTGGCCGAGCAGGAAGTATCCCTCGACCTTCCCGTCGATCATGTCCAGCACGGTGCGGTACGTGCCGTGGTCGCCGGTCATGCGCGGCAGGTAGTCGTAGCAGAAGTCGTTCTCCGCGGTGGCCGCATCGCCCCAGTAGGCCTTGAGGAGGCTGACGGCGTAGGCGTCGGCAGCGTCCCAGTACCCCTTGGCGCCGGGGTGGCGGATGCTGTCGACCCAGGACTTCAGGTCCGGGTGGTCCTCGGCCTCGGGCATGGGGAGGTACCCGGGCAGGAGGTTGAACAGGGTGGGGATGTCCGTGGAGCCCTGGATGCTGGCGTGCCCGCGCATGGCCATGATGCCGCCACCGGGCCGACCCATGTTGCCCAGCAGCAGCTGGAGGATGGCGCCGGTGCGGATGTACTGCGCGCCCACGCTGTGCTGGGTCCAGCCGACGCTGTACACCAGCGCCGTCGTCCGCTCGCGCCCGGAGTTCTCCGCCCAGGCGCGTGCGACCGCCAGGAACTGCTCCTGCGGCACCCCGCACGTGGCCGCGACGAGCTCGGGTGTGTACCGGGCGAAGTGTCGTTTGAGCACCTGGAAGACGCACCGCGGGTGCTGGAGCGTCTCGTCCCGCGGGGGCCGGCCCGCCGCCTGGACGCCGTGGGCCTCGTGCTGCACGGGGCCGGCCGCGTCACGGTTCCGTGCGGTGCCACCCCCGCCGGGCGCCGCCCGATCGTCGCCGGCGTACTGCCAGCTGCGCGTGTCGTAGGTGCGGGTGCCCTCGTCGAAGCCGGAGAAGAGCCCGTCGAGGTCCTCGGGGTCGGCGTAGTCCTCGTCGAGGATCGTGGCGGCGTTGGTGTAGGCGAGCACGTACTCGCGGAAGTCGAGGTCGTTGCTCAGCACGTAGTTGACGATCGCGCCCAGGAACACGATGTCCGTGCCGGCCCGCAGCGGCACGTACGTGTCCGCGAGCGCGCTGGTCCGGGTGAAGCGGGGGTCGACGTGGATGACCCGGGCGCCCCGGGCCTTGGCCTCCATGACCCACTGGAAGCCCACGGGGTGGGCCTCCGCCATGTTCGAGCCCTGGATGATGATGCAGTCGGCGTTGGCGAGGTCCTGCTGGAAACCGGTGGCGCCCCCGCGACCGAAGCTGGTCCCCAGACCGGGGACCGTGGCGGAGTGTCAAATGCGGGCCTGGTTCTCGATCTGCAGCGCCCCGAGGGCGGTGAAGAGCTTCTTGATGAGGTAGTTCTCCTCGTTGTCCAGCGTCGCCCCGCCCAGGCTGGCGAAGCCGAGGGTGCGCCGGACCTTGCGATCCTTCGCGTCGAGGTCCTGCCAGGTCCGCTCCCGGGTGCGCACCACCCGGTCGGCGATCATGTCCATCGCGACGGTCAGGTCGAGCTCCTCCCACTCGGTGCCGTACGGGCGGCGGTAGCGGACCTTGTCGAGCCGGGCGGCCCCCGTGACGAGGCTCTTGCTGGCCGAGCCCTTGGGGCACAGCCGGCCGCGGGAGATGGGACTGTCCGGGTCGCCCTCGATCTGGACGACCTGCTCGTCCTTGACGTAGACCAGCTGCCCGCAGCCGACGGCGCAGTAGGGGCACACGCTGCGGGCGACCCGATCGGCGGTGACGGTGCGGGCGGTGAGCTCCTCCGTGGCCCGGGAACGGGCGGCGGGGCCACGCCCGAGCAGATCCGGGCCGACGGCCTGGCGCACCACGGGCCAGCTGAGGAACACCTTGCGAGCACCCATGTCGATCTCCTCTCCGATGGACCCAGCGTGCCGCCGACGGCGGGCTACCGCACCTCGATGGCGTGCTCGCGCGCGGGCACCAGCTCGCCGACGACCGGGTACCCGGGGATCTCGCCGGCCACGAGCAGCCCGCCGGAGGTCTGCGCGTCGGCGAGGAGGACCAGCTCGTCCTCGCGCACCGCCGAGCGCACGTGCGGCCGGACCCAGTCGAGGTTCCGGCGGCTACCGCCCGGGACGAAGCCGTCATCGAGGGACTGCCGGGCCCCGTCGAGGTACGGCACGGCGGCGGCGTCGACGACGGCGCTCAGCCCGCTGGCCCGGACGAGCTTGAACAGGTGGCCCAGCAGACCGAAACCCGTGACGTCGGTGGCGCAGCGCACGCCGAGGCCGAGGGCGTCCCGGGAGGCGTCGCGGTTGAGGGTGGTCATGGTCGCGACGGCCTCCTCGAAACGTTCCCCGGTGACCTTGTGCCGGTTGTTCAGGACGCCGAGGCCGAGCGGCTTGGTCAGCGTCAGCGGCAGCCCCACCTCGCCGGCGTCGTTGCGCAACAGCCGGTCGGCGTCGGCGAGGCCGGTGACGGCCTGCCCGTACTTCGGCTCGGGATCGTCCACGCTGTGGCCGCCGCCGACGAAGGTGCCCGCCGCGGCGCAGACGTCCGCCCCACCGCGCAGCACCTCGGCGGCGACGTCGAAGGGGATCCGCCCGCACGGCCAGGAGAGCAGGTTGACGGCGACGAGCGGGGTGCCGCCCATGGCGTAGACGTCCGAGAGGGCGTTGGTGGCGGCGATGCGGCCCCAGTCGTAGGGATCGTCGACCACGGGGGTGAAGAAGTCCGCGGTGACGATGATCGCCCGGCCGCCGTCGATGCGCACCACCGCGGCGTCGTCACCGTGCTCCACGCCGACGAGCAGGTCCGCGCCGCCGGGCAGGAGCAGGCCGCCGAGGAGGCGTTCGAGCTCGCCGGGCGGCACCTTGCAGGCGCAGCCGCCACCGGCGGCGTACTGGGTCAGGCGCAGCGGGGACATCGTCGTCACCCGGACCAGGGTAGGGACGATCCGCCGCCCCGTCGAGCGGGCGACGACGCCACGCACCCGCCGTCGTCCGAGCGGCCCGGCGAACGCATGCCGCGAGCGGGGCCGCACCGCTAGGGTGGCCGCGGAGGCGTACCTCGTCTGGTGATGGGCGCGGTCCTCAAAACCGTTGTGGCCGAGCACCTCGGCCAGGCGGGTTCGATTCCCGTCC
>NZ_JBTSDU010000178.1:0-4764 GCF_054605595.1 Georgenia sp.
TTATTGTGAGTGCCTCTCGACCATCGGCCTCGAGGTCGAAGTGCCTGAGCGCCGGGAGGCGGCCTGACATGGCGGATCAACGAGACGGTGGAATCGCCTGGACCGACGCGACGTGGAACCCCATTCGCGGCTGCACCCGGGTGAGCGAGGGCTGCCGCAACTGCTACGCGGAGGGGGTGGCCGCCCGGTTCAGCGGGCCCGGCCTGGCCTACGAGGGCTTGGTCAGGCGCACGTCGGCCGGCCCCCGGTGGACCGGCGCGATCACGGTGGTCGACGACCACATGGCTGACCCGCTCCGGTGGACCCGCCCGCGGCGCATCTTCGTGAACTCGATGAGCGACCTCTTCCACGAGAAGCTCTCCGACGAGCAGATCGCTCGGGTCTTCGCGGTGATGTACCTGGCGCACCAGCACACGTTCCAGGTGCTCACGAAGCGCGCGACGCGCATGCGCGAGGTGCTCACCTCCCCCCGCTTCTACCGGCTGGTGCTCGACCATGCCGATGCGTTCCGGCAGGACTTTCCGCGCAAGCACGGTGGGATCGTCGGCATCAGCGACCCCACGAAGTTCCCGCACGCCAACGTGTGGCTGGGGGTGAGCGTCGAGAACCAGCAGGCGGCCGAGGAGCGCATTCCACACCTGCTCGAGACGCCCGCGGCCCTGCGGTGGCTCTCCTGCGAACCCCTGATCGGACCGCTGGATCTGTCGCTCGCGCGGTGGCTGCACTCTGGGCTCCCCGTGAATGCGCGCGCAGGAATCGACTGGACAGTTATCGGCGGCGAGAGCGGCCCGAGTGCGCGGCCGTTCGATCTCGACTGGGCCCGCGACCTGGTGCGCCAGTGCCGCGGGAGTGGTGTCCGCCCGTTCGTGAAGCAGCTCGGCGCCGTGCCCTGCGTTTCGGTGGAGCGGTGGCGCGACCCGAACAGCTTCGAGAACCGCATGCAGCCAGACCCTCGCCGCGACACAGCGCCTCCGGGGACGGTGCGCATGTGGCTGAAGGCGAAGGCGGGGGGCGACCCGGCTGAGTGGCCCGAGGACCTCCGCGTGCGGGAGTTCCCCCGATGAAGCGGCGGGCGAGGAAGCTGGTCCGTGCCGCCATCGGCACCCACTGCCTCTCCGCGGGCGCCCTGGCGGGGAGCCCGGTGGGCAAGCTGACGAACGAGCAGCTCGTCGACGCGAAGGCCCAGCTCGAGCACGAGGTGCGCCGCCTGGCCGGCCTCGACGATGACGCCGCGGTGGCGCGCCTCCAGCGCGACCTGGCGGAGCTCAGCGAGGAGCAAGAGCGCCGGGAGGTCTGTCTCTGAACTGTGAGCTCGCCCCTCCGGGAGGGGCAGGGCGAGCTCGCCTCAGCGCGCTGTACCCCCCCCACCGCGCGCTGGGGTTTTTTCTCCACTCGGGGGGCAGGAAGGGAGCAGCAGTGGACGCGCTTACTGTGTGGCAGCCGTACGGGTGGTGTATCGGGGCGGGGTTCAAGCTGATCGAGAACCGCGGGTGGGCACCCAGCTGGAAACGCCTGAAGGAAGGCGATGACTTCGCGATTCACGGCGGGGCGCACATCCCCTCGCGCGAGGACTTCTTCCACGTGCGCACGGCCGTGCGTTCGATGGGGCATGAGATGCCGGCTCCCACCGCGCACGAGTTCTCCGGCACCTACGGCCGGGGGAGGATCATCGCCGTCGTCACCTTCGCCGGCATCGTGCGCCGCCGGGAGGACCTGCCCGAGGCCCAGCGCGTGTGGTGGGTCGGCCCCATCGGCTGGGTCCTCTCCAACGTGCGCCAGCTGCAGCTGTTCTCGGCACCCACCGAGCGCGGTCAGCAGGGGCTGTGGCCGCTCTCCCCTGGCGTTGAGAAGATGGTGCGCTCGCAGCTCGCCGGCGCCGAGGGGCAGCTGTGGCGAAAGACCGCGTAACTTACGGATATCGCTATCTGACGCGGCGCGTCTGTCGATTTTCGATATCGAGAGCTTGCGTCCTGCGCTGACTGCGCTATCTATATCTCACCGCCGCATGACGCGGCGGGGCGGCGGGGACGCCGCATTTACGAGGAGCACATGATGACCGAGACCACCAGCAACACCAGCAAGACCACCCCGTGCATCTGCGGCAAGCGGCACCGCGCGGGGACCGTGTGCGCCACCGCCGAGCGCATCGCCGCCCGGGAGGCTGAGGCGCAGTCGGTGCTCCAGGCACTCCGCCAGCTGCCTGCTGGCGTCGTGACGCTCCTCGACACGCGCGGGCCCCGCGCCAAGGCGCGCACGCTCGCCGACGGGACGGATCTGGTGCGTCGCTACGCCGACGGCTGCGAGGACACCGAGTGGGGCACGCTCGCCAAGGGGACCGATGGCGAGGTGCGCTACTCGGCCGATCATGGCGGGGGCGTGCCGAACTCCTACGGTTACGCCGCCGAGACCGACGAGCTCCGCGTGGTGGCTGCCGAGGGCCGGGTCGTCGTGCTGCTCTGGCGCGGCCGCGCTCGCAGCGGCTCGCACGGGCAGGTGGCGAACCCCGACATCCTCCCCACGCCCGCTCAGATCCTCCGGGCACTGGCCGACGGCGAGCGGTACCTCTCCTCGTGGTGCTCGGCGGCCAAGGCCCAGGCGCGGCTCGAGAGGCTGGCCGAGCACCGCGCGGCGTGCACGTCCGCCGAGCTGGTGGAGCTCGACGCGGCCCTGGAGTCCGGGATCATCGCCTGATGGGGTCCCGCCCGCGCTCCTCGTGAGGCGGGCACCGCGCCGGGCGACGGTGTCCGCACCCGGCAGCGACTGGCGAGCCCGCAACGGCTCGCCCGTCGTCTCATCCCCCTGGCTCCGCCGGGGTGGCGAGATGGCGAGACGAAGGCGCAGCAACAATCCCGCGGGCCGCCCCTCGGCAAAATTGGCCGAGAAGACGGTGCTGCTCTCTGCCCCCGCAGTGATGCTGGCCGCCGTCGAGGTGGCGGCCGAGAGGGAAGGCATCTCGGTGCGCGAGTGGTGGCGGCGAGCTGGCCGCGTGCGTCTCGGGTGGCGTGAGGTGATCGATGCCGCGCCCTAAGTCTGCTGCACCCCGCCGCCCGCGGCCGCGAGGTGGCCTGCTGCGCGACGGACTCCTGCTGCTGGCTCACCTCACGCGCGGCCACTCGACGGTAGAGGAGCTGACCGAAAGCACCGGGCTCCACCGGCGCACGGTGTACCGCGTGCTCGGCGCGTGGCGAGCCACGGGACTGCGGGTGGAGACAGTGCGCGAGGGAGGTCAGCTCGTCTGGCACCACGTCCCCGAGCGCGAGCTCCTCCGCTGTCTCGCACGGCTCAGAACTCGACGCTGAGCGACGCGCCACCAGCGCCCACGGTGTTCGCCCAGAGCCCCGCGCTCACGCCCCCCACGATGCGCCGCTCGACCGAGGCGCCGATGACGAGCGGCCCGGTGATTGGCAGGGCAGGCGGCCGGAGGCTGGCACCCACCTGGAGCCCCACGCGCCAGCTCGGCTGCAGGGTCGTGGTGCTGGTCTTCTCGGTCTCGCGCTCCCCCGTGTGCTCTTCGGTGGTGCGCCTGGCTTCGGTGGTTGTCGAGGCCTCCGTGCCCCCCTCGCGTTCGATCGACCTGTCCACCACCGTGCCATCGGGCTTCGTCTCCACGTTGCGCCAGACGGTCTTTGTGACGGTCTTGGTGAAGGTCATGCCCTTGGTGAGGTCCTCGACGGTCAGGTCGCGGAAGACCAGCTTCTCCACCTCTCGGGTCTCCACCTGGCGCGGCGCGGAGAAGCGGCCGGCTGAGAACGCGCCCACCCCCATCAGCACGAGGGCGAGGACCCACGGCCAGCTGCGCTCGAAGCGCTCGAGCAGCTCGGGGGTCACCTCCGGCCGCTCCCGCAGCACCGACAGGCGGCGCATGGCATCTTGGCGTTCTTCGGCGGGCGCTGGCGCGGCGCGGTGAAGGGCTTGCGCGGCTTCACAGCGCGGCCGCCAGGTCAGCCGGGAACTCGTAGGTGGGAGCGGGGAAGGGCAGGCGCTGCCAGTCGTGGAGCTCGTGGTGGGGGTTGTCACCGTTCGCGTAGCTCTTGCTCCGCCACCTCGCGCCGGCGGTGAAGCCCAGCGCCTCCGAGAAGGTGACGATGGCGCCGAACTGCTCGATCACCAGAGACGGCAGCTCCTCCCACGAGCTCCACCGGTGGGCGTGACCTCCCCACGACGCGGGAACGTGGTCGAGGAAGGTCAGCGGCCAGAGGTCGAGCGCGCCGCCCCGCCCATGCGGCGTGATGCGGAGGTTGTTGGCCGCCGACATGCCGCCACCGGAGAGCATCGACTGCACGGCCGGGTCGGTTCGCAGCCCACCGTGGTACCCCACGACGATTTGGAAGGTGCCTCGCTTAAGCCACTCCTGCAGCAGCACCAGCATTCGCGGGTGCACGCCCTTCGCGCGCTCGAGGTGGTGGATCTTCACTGGGTGACCGCCTTCAGCGCCGGGTGCGAATCGGCGTTCCGCCTACTCGCGCGCTCGAGCCGGGCCCGCATGCGCGCGGTGGCCTGGGTGACGGTGTTCGAGGTCTTCGCCAGGTCCTCCTGCACCTGGCGGTGCGCCTCCTGAATTTTCTCCTGCAGCTGGTCGAGCTTCTTGCGCACGCTCACGGGTCCCTCCGGGTGACGAGTTCCACCGCCTCCCCCAGCACCGCTACGGCTTCTGTCGTCTGCAGCCCCAGCTTCACCACGTTCGCGTGGGTCTCCTGCGCGCGAACGTGCGCCCGGTCCTGTTCCTCGAGGCGCTTCTCGTAGGAGCCGAGGAGGGTCCGGGCG
>NZ_JBTSDU010000179.1:0-4717 GCF_054605595.1 Georgenia sp.
GACGACGCCGTGGACGCTGCCGTCCAACCTCGCCGTCGCCGCCGGCCCGGACATCGAGTACGTCACCGTCGCCCCGACCGAGGGGCCGCTCCTGGGCGAGCGCGTCGTCCTCGCCCGCTCCCGCCTGCACGCCTATGCCCGCGAGCTGGGCGAGGAGCCCGAGGTGCTGAGCTCCTACCCCGGCACCGACCTCGTGGGCCGGCGGTACGCCCCGATCTTCGACCACTTCCTGGGCCGGCCCGACGACGAGGCCCCCGGCCCGAACGCGTGGCAGATCCTCGCCGGCGACTACGTCACCACCGAGGACGGCACCGGCCTGGTCCACCTCGCGCCGGCCTTCGGCGAGGACGACATGGCCGTGTGCCAGGCCAACGGCATCGGGACCGTCGTCCCCGTCGACGACGGCGGCCGCTTCACCACCGAGATCCCCGAGTACGCCGGGCAGCAGGTCTTCGAGGCGAACAAGGCCATCATCGCCGACCTCAAGCACGGCACCGGGCCCCTGGCCCGCCGCCCCGAGGGCGAGCGGGCGGTGCTCGTGCGCCAGGAGACCTACGACCACTCCTACCCGCACTGCTGGCGCTGCCGGAACCCGCTGATCTACAAGGCGGTCACGAGCTGGTTCGTCCGCGTGACCGAGTTCCGCGACCGCATGGTCGAGCTCAACCAGGAGATCTCCTGGGTGCCCGAGCACATCAAGGACGGCCAGTTCGGCCACTGGCTCGCCGGCGCACGCGACTGGTCGATCTCCCGCAACCGCTACTGGGGCACCCCCATCCCGGTGTGGGTCTCCGACGACCCGGCCCACCCGCGCACCGACGTCTACGGCTCGCTCGCCGAGCTCGAGGCGGACTTCGGGCGCCTGCCGGTGGGTCGCGACGGCGAGCCCAACCTGCACCGGCCCTTCATCGACGACCTCACCCGCCCCAACCCGGACGACCCCACGGGGAAGTCCACCATGCGCCGCATCCCGGACATCCTCGACGTCTGGTTCGACTCCGGCTCGATGCCCTACGCCCAGGTGCACTACCCGTTCGAGAACCGGGAGTGGTTCGAGCACCACTACCCGGGCGACTTCATCGTGGAGTACATCGGGCAGACCCGCGGCTGGTTCTACACCCTGCACGTGCTCGCCACCGCCCTGTTCGACCGGCCCGCGTTCCGCTCCGCCGTCTCCCACGGCATCGTGCTCGGCTCGGACGGGCGCAAGATGAGCAAGTCGCTGCGCAACTACCCCGACGTCAACGAGGTCCTCGACCGGGACGGCTCGGACGCCATGCGCTGGTTCCTGATGAGCTCGCCCATCCTACGCGGCGGCAACCTCGTCGTCACCGAGGAGGGCATCCGCGAGAACGTGCGGCACGTGCTCCTGCCGCTGTGGAACACCTGGTACTTCTTCGCCCTGTACGCCGGCACGCTCGACGGCGGGGCCGGGTATGTCGCCCGGCCGGTCGACACCGCCGACGCCGAGCGGATGACATCCCGGCACGTCATGGACCGCTACCTCCTCGCCCGTACCCGCACGCTGGCCGCGACGGTCAAGGACCAGCTCGCCGCGTACGACGTCCCCGGCGCGACACAGTCCGTGCGCGAACACCTGGACCTGTTGACCAACTGGTACGTGCGCACCTCCCGGGACCGCTTCTGGTCCGAGGACACGGACGCCTTCGACACGCTGTACACGGCACTGGAGGTCCTCACCCGGGTGATGGCCCCGCTCGTCCCGCTCGTCAGCGAGGAGATCTGGCGCGGGCTCACCGGCGGGCGCAGCGTGCACCTGACCGACTGGCCCGAGCTGCCCCAGGCGGCGGCCACGGCCGAGGCCGACCACGACCTCGTCACGGCCATGGACCAGGTCCGCGACGTCGTCTCCGCCACACTCGGCCTGCGCAAGGCGAGCTCGCGGCGCGTGCGCCAGCCGCTGCGGTCCCTCGCCGTGGTCGTGGCCGACCCGGCCGCGCTGGTCCCGTTCACCGACCTGGTCGCCTCCGAGGTCAATGTCAAGGATGTGGTGCTGCGCGCCACCGGCGACGGCGTCGCCGAGGAGTACGGCGTCGTCACCCGCGTGAGCATCAACGCCCGCGCGGCCGGGCCGCGCCTGGGCAAGGAGGTGCAACGCGTCATCCGGGCGGCCCGGGAGGGTTTCTGGGAGGAGACCGCCGACGGCGTCTCGGTCGACGGCGTCGCGCTGGAGCCGGAGGAGTACGAGCTGGTCACCGAGGTCGAGGAGCGCGCGGGTGCCACGACCGTGGCCGCCGTGCTGCCCGGCGGCGGGTTCGTGGTGCTGGACATCGCCGTCGACGACGAGCTCGCCGCCGAGGGTTACGCCCGCGACGTCGTCCGCGCCGTCCAGGACGCCCGCAAGGCGGCCGACCTGTACGTGGCCGACCGCATCCACCTCGATCTCGTCGTCCCCGAGGACCGGCTCGCCTGGGTGACCACGCACCGCGACCTCATCGCCCGCGAGACGCTGGCCCTGGAGGTGAGCGTCACGACCGGCGCCACCGACGGCCCGCACGTCACCGTCACCAAGGTGGAGGCCCGATGACCGAGCACGAAGGACCCGGCGAGAACTCCGGCGAGCAGGCACCGCGCCGGTCCCCGGAGGAGGCCGAGCGGGAGGAGTCCGAGCGGATCGCCGCGTTCATGGCCGCCGCGGACGCCCCCGACGACGGCGCCCCCGACCCCGCCGCGGACGCGGCCAGGGCGGCGGACGAGCACGACGCCAGCCTGCGCGCCCTGCTGTCCTCCCCGCTCTTCACCGGCCCGGACCCGCACCTGGCCGAGGAGGTGCTCACCGAGGAGGAGCCCGCGCGTGGTGAGGCCGGCTCCCCGGCCGACGCCGTCGCGCACGCCCAGGCGGAGGAGACCGTCCGGCAGATCTACCTCGACATCCTCACCCGGGCCCCCGAGCACGACATCCAGCCGAGCCTCGACCGGGTCGCGGCCGTCCTCGAGCTGCTCGGTGACCCCCACCGCGCCTACCCGGTCGTCCACATCACCGGGACCAACGGCAAGACGTCCACCGCCCGGATGGTGGAGCGGCTCCTGCGCGAGAAGGGGCTGCGCACCGGCCAGTTCACCTCCCCGCACCTGCACACCGTGCGCGAACGCATCGCCCTGGACGGCGAACCCATCTCGCCCGAGCGGTTCATCGCCGCCTGGGAGGACGTCGCCCCGTTCATCGCCATGGTCGACGAGCGCTCCCAGGCCGCCGGCGGACCCCGGCTGAGCTTCTTCGAGGTCTTCACGGTCATGGCCTACGCCGCGTTCGCCGACGCCCCCGTCGACGTCGCCGTCGTCGAGGTGGGCATGGGCGGGCGCTGGGACGCCACCAACGTCGCCGACGGCACCGTGGAGATCATCACCCCCATCTCGCGCGATCACGAGCGCTGGCTCGGCCACGAGCTCAGCGAGATCGCGAGCGAGAAGGTCGGCATCATCACCGACGGCGCCACCGTCGTCTCGGCCGCGCAGCCCGAGGACGTCGACGGTGTCGTCGTCTCCGCCGCCGCGCAGCACGGGGCCCGCCTCCTGCGGGACGAGGCCGAGCTCGAGGTGCTGGACCGTCAGCTCGGCGTCGGCGGGCAGATGATCACGCTGCGCACCGCCGGCGGTGTCTACACCGACATCTTCCTGCCGCTGCACGGTGCCCACCAGGCGCACAACGCACTGCTCGCGCTGGCGGCCGTCGAGGCGTTCTTCGGCGGCGGCTCGCTCGACGGCGGCGTCGTCGAGCAGGCCTTCGCCAACGTGGACTCGCCCGGCCGGCTCGAGCTCGTGCGCCGCAGCCCCACCGTGCTGGTCGACGGCGCGCACAACCCGGCCGGCGCCGAGGCGCTGCGCACCGCCGTCGAGGAGGCCTTCGCGTTCACCCACCTCGTCGGCGTGGTCGGCCTCATGGCCGACAAGGACGCCGAGGGGGTGCTCGCCGAGCTGGAGCCGCTGCTCGCGGAGGTGGTGGTCACGCGGGCGCCGACCGCCCGGGCCATGGACGTCGACGAGCTGGCCGAGATCGCCGTCGACGTCTTCGGCACGGACCGCGTGCACGTCGCCGACCGGCTGGACGACGCCATCGACAAGGCCGCGACGCTCGCCGAGGGCCATCCCGAGGAGGTCGTCACCACCACCGGGGTGCTGGTGACCGGCTCGATCCTGCTCGTCGCCGAGGCGCGGGCGCTCATGGGGCGCTCCTGAACCGGGCCGGGGCCGGCCGGTGCCCGGTCGCGCCGTCCGGGCCGGGTGGGGACGCGGCTGGCGCGTAGGCCGAACCCATAGCCGCGGACGGGTCGCAGGGGCAGGATGGTGCCGTGGCCCGGTCCGGGCCGAAGCCGTGAAGGAGACTGTCGTGAAGAAACTCATCAACGATCCTCAGCACGTCGTCGCAGAGTCGGTACGGGGCTTCGGCCTGGCGCACGCGGACCTCGTCACCGTGCACGAGGACCCCCTCTTCGTCGCCCGGGCCGGCGGCGCCAGCCCCGGCAAGGTCGGCCTCGTCTCCGGCGGCGGCAGCGGGCACGAGCCCCTCCACGCCGGCTTCGTCGGCGCCGGTATGCTCGGCGCCGCCGTGCCGGGTGCCGTATTCACGTCACCCACCCCCGACCCGGTCCTCGCCGCCACCAAGGCGGTCGACGGCGGCGCCGGCGTGCTGCACATCGTGAAGAACTACACCGGCGACGTGCTCAACTTCGAGACCGCGGCCGAGCTCGCGGACGCC